>JAGUYV010000146.1 GCA_020061125.1 bacterium
CGCGGAATAAGTGTTCAGGCCATAGCCCGGACCAATAATGTAAGTCCAGTCCTTGATGAGAGAGCCGCCGCCGTTGGCCGCGGAATAAATGGTGTATTGTGCGTAATTTATGGTGTTGCAGGATGCGGAATCGAAGTCCACATCCCAGACTGCGCCGGGGTCAGCGTTGTACCAGGTGTCGTCGCCGCCCTGGTTGTCGGTGATCACGGGCGACCCGCCGTAAGCATAAGTGAACATGGACGCTGTTGCCGCAACATTTGCGGCGGGTGTGGCCGAGTCCACGGCCTTGATCATGAGCGTATATGTTGCGCCGCAGGTGGTGGGCGCGGCCGTGTAATTGTTCTGCGTTATTGGAATGGTTGCGTAAACGGGATTTGTGGTATCCGTGGAGAATGCGATCATGTAATACGCGAGGCCGGAGTTGTCATAACCGTCCACTCCCGCGGGATTATCAACAGGAGCGGTCCATTCAAAGTACGGGGCCGGGTAATCGTAGGCGTTGCCGCTTGTAAGCGCAAGGCCCTTGGCCACGGTGTCCCAGGCCAGAGCGGGACTGGTTGCGGCGTCGGGGGCCTGGGTGTCTTTGCGGAACCAAAATCCGGCTGTGTTTGAGGCATAAGCGGCTGTGGCTCCGTTGCCCGCTAGATCGTATCCCGCAATGCTGATTTCATTGCGTCCGTCTGCGAGAGCGGCCCATGCCACGCTCCAGTTCGCGGTGTAATCGGAAGCCTGGCTGCCGGACCAGATCGTGGTCCATGCGCCTGCGCCGATGCGATAATCAAACTGTGTAAGCGGCGCGCACCCGCCCCAGTCAAGATCAATGTTGATCACCGCGCCGGGGTCGGAGCTATACCATGGAGTGTAGCTTCCTGTGGCCGGGGAATTGTATATGAATCCGGGCGGATTGCCGTCATACAAATATGTGAACAGGGTTGTGGCTGTCCCCACATTGCCGACTTTATCTGAATTGGCCATGCGGAAATAGTAATCAAGACCGCAGACGAGAGTGGCCGTGGAGGTGAAGAACAGATTGGTTGTGGCGTTGTCGGGAACGCCCGTGGTGTCGGTTCCGAAGTAGTAGTTGTAAGTGGCGAATCCCGAATTGTCAACCGAATCCACGCCCGCGGGCAGATCCGACGCAGCGGCCCAGACGAAATACGGGTTGGAATAGAAATAGTAAGTGCTGGATGCGAGCGGGGTGAGAAGACCGTCGGTCGCGTAAGCCGTGGCCGTGGTGGTCAGCGGGGCGATGGTGTCTTTCTTGAAATAAAATGCGTCGGTTGCGTAGGCCACGCCGCCGCCGGAATCGTAGACGCGGACCGAGATGTAATTAAACCCATCCGTGGCCGCGGCGAAATCAATGGCCCAGTCCGCGGTTTCCAGCGCTCCGCCATGGCCCGGACCGAAGATGTTGGTCCAGTCCTTGAGCATTACGCCGGCGCCGCCGGTTGCGCTGTATATGGTGTATTGTGCGTAATCGAGCGGACCGCATGCGGATTGCGCGAAATCTATGTCCCAGACCGCGCCGGGGTCGAGCCTGTACCAGGTGTCGTCTCCGGTCTGGTTGTCCGTGATCACAGGATCGTCGTGCAGAGAATATTCAAACAGAGTGGCCGTTGCGGAGACATTGGCCGCGGGCGTGGCCGCATCGGCGGCTTTAATCATGAGCGCATAGGTGGCATAGCACACCGAGGGCGTGGCGTACCAGTAATTCTGTGACGCCGGAATCGTGGCGAACGATGGATTGGCCGTGTCCGTGGAGAATGCGATGTAGTAATAATCCAGCCCGGCGTGATCCACGCCCGGAGTGCCGGACGGGAACGGATTGTCACTGGGCGCGGACCATTCCAGATAGGGATTGTTATAGGAATACGCACCGCTCGATATGGCAGTGAGTTTCGAATCCGAGGCCCAGGCGTTCGCGGGCGCAACGGGCGCGTCCGGCGCTGAAACATCCTTGCGGAACACGAACCCGGTAGCGCCGGTGGCGTAGGGATGCGTGACGATGTTTCCCGCCTGGTCGGTTCCCATGAGGCGTACGAAATTCGGCCCCTCTTCCATGAGCGCCCAGCTCACGGCCCAGTCTGTGTCGTAATCCGCGGACAGGGTTCCGGAATAGATTGACTGCCACGCGCCGCCGTCCCAGTACTGGAATGAAGTGATGGGCGACTGCGCGCCCCAGAGCAAATCAATGTCAATGACCGCGCCGGGATCGGAGCTGAACCATGCGGTGGCGCCGCCGTCCGCGGGATCGTTGTAGAGCAGCGCGGGTGCGGTGTTGTCAAAGAGATATGTGAACATGGTGGTTGCGCCCGTGGCGTTGCCCGCGTTGTCCTGGGCGCTCAAGCGCAGCACATATTGCCCGCCGCTCACCAGCGTGCCCGTGGCCGTGTAATTGGAAGCGGTCGTGGTGGCGGAGGGAACGCCCGCCGGGTCCGTGCCGAAATACAGGTTCATGAGCGCGAACCCGGAATTATCGGTTCCGTCCACACCCGCGGGGAGATCTGATATCGCGGCCCACTCAAAATAGGGATTTGGATAATTGTACCAGACCCCGGAGGTGAGAGATATGGCTTTGGCGGATGTGTCGTAACCGGAAACAGGATTGTTGTTGGGCGGCACGGCGTCGTATTTGTAGGTGAACACCGTGCTGGTTGTGGTGGCGTTGCCCGCGTTGTCCACTGTGTTCATGCGCAGATAATAATAGGCGCCGCTGACCAGTGTGGCGGTGGAAGTGAATGCCGTGGCGGAAGTGGCCGTGTCGGGTGTTCCCGCGGAATCGGTTCCGAAGTAGAAAGTATAAGTGGCCACGCCGGAGTTGGCCGGGGCCAGGGGCATGTCCGAAGCGCCAGCCCAGGTGAAGTGCGGGTTCGGATAGTTGTACCAGGTATTGTTCGTTAGCGCTGAACCCATGGCGGATGTGTCGTAAGCGGTCACCGTGGGGTTGTTGGGCGCGTCCGTATCGTAGCGGTACACGAAGATTTCATCTGTGGCAAACGGGTAGTTGCTGACATTGTCCTGGGAACGGAGCTTGAAGTAATAAGTGTAGCCGGAGACCAGGGTGGCCGTGGATGCGGCGGAGGTGCCGGTGGAGAAATTCGCGGGCGCGGCCGCGCCGTCATCCGTCATCAGATAGTAATATCCGCGCAGGCCCGCGTTGTCCGTGAGCCAGGCCCCAGCGGGCTGTTCCGTGGCTGTGGCCCAGGTGAAGTACGGGTTCGGGTACCGGTACCAGGACCAGGCGGTGAGCGCGGTGGCATCTGTGGAGGACGCGAACCCGGAGATGGCGCCGTTTATAGGATCCTGATTGTCTTCGTGGATCGGGAAGGTCTCGGTGGCTGTGTTGCCGCAGGCGTCGGCGATGGTGATGGTGGGAGTTGCGGCCGAGTCCACGGCGTCAATGGTGTAAGACCCCGACAATGTTTGCGGGGCTGCGTTCGGCCCTGCCGAAGATGTTTGTATGCCGTGCCCGAACGCGGCTGGCAGCGACAATGTCGCGGTCGAGCCGGTTTCCGTGAATGTGACCTGCACGGTTACGGCCTGGCCGGCGCCCTCCCCTGCCAGATTGTTGTACCAGATGGGACATGAGTCCGGCAGCGTGGCGGGGTTGCCGTCTATGGCGTTCGCACTGTTGCACAGGCCGGAGCCGTTGGACGCCGCATAGAAATACGATGCGTTGTTTGACGAGAAATTCCACGAAGAAATTATCGGCGCGGTGCTGTCCACGAGCACGGACACGGTGCTGGTGGCGATAGGCAGGCCGGTGACCTTGTTGTTCTTGTCCTTGAACTGCGCAAACACCGCATTGGGTCCGCACGCCGTGCATCCGGAGTTGGAGTTGGGGATCCAGCCCGTGGAGCAGCTCTTGTCCGCGTAATTGAACCCGCCCGCGCAGATGTCGCCGTTTGCGATATTGAATCCGCAGCCGCTGATGGAACTCAAATAGCCGGGCGTGGAAGAGTCGCAGTTGCAGCAGAACATGACCGAGGAAGTCGCCGCGCCCGTGCTGATCCAGTTGCTGGGCGGGATAGTGGACGGGAACTGCACGGATGTGCCGCCGCATGCGAAGCGCGCGGCCACCACGCCGCTGCAGTTGTCCGTTGCCGAGGCGAACACGACCGGGTAGTTGTCGGTCAGCGGCGTCACCAGGCTGATGCCCGCCACATCCGGGCCGAGCAGGTCCGAATCCGTGTTGCCGGGGAAGTGGATGGTTGCGGTGTACTCGCGCCCGTCGTATTTGGCCAGCGTGGAGTTGGGTGTGATGACAAATGTCTGCGGCGCGCACCCCGTATACCCGAATGTGTTGGTGGCCCACCCGTCGGTGAGACAGCCCGAAGCCAGCTGCCCGCCGGGAGTGAAGCTGCCGCCGGAGCATGCCGTGGGCAGCTTGAATGTGGAAGAATCAATGTATGACGGGCTTACCGTGCTGACACGGAAAACCTCTTTGTTGCCTTCCGGATTCAGTCGCGCAAGGTTCCCATGGTGGTCTTCAACCTTGAGACGGAGGCTTGCGAGGTTATTGACGACGATGGACACATATCCATTGTTCGCGGTTGTGTATGTTCCGGTGAGAGGCGCCGTGAACTGAACCTGGGTTCCCGACAGAATGGAGGCTATTGTTCGCGTCTCCGCTCCCAGATCGTCTCCGACCGTCACCTGCGTGGAATAGGTGAGATATGATGTATCGCTGACATTGCAGATCGTGGCCCCTGCGGCGCAGTTGGCGGTGAGATTGGTCTTCGAGTTCGGCGGCAGCAGACGGATGACATCGCCGTTGATGTCAATGAGTGAATTGCCCGTGGAATCGGTGTTGATGATGTCGAGGGTTCCGCCGGTCACTCCCGTGAAAGTCAATCCGTTTATCGGAATGTAACCGTCAAGTGTGGCTCCGCCGGTCAGCCCCATTTCCGCAAGATCGTACAACACATAGAAGGTCTGCATCTGGAACGGATTCAGATTGAATGCGGGATTGAAAGTGACGCTGCCGCCGGAAAATGTTTTCGTTTGCACGATTGTGGTGGTGTTTGTGGCCGTGAGGTCCACTGCGGCGATCATGGCGTCGGACGCCGTTCCTGTGTTCTGGAAAAGGATGCTGCTTATTGTGATGGGCGTAAGCAGCCCATTGGTGACTTTGAATTGCAGAATGGGAATGTTGAGAGTTCCCGCTTCGTAGCTGGAATTTGTGATTACCATGGAGGTGAGGCAGACATTGCCGCCCACGGAGGTTGAGGAATTCGCGCCGGGAAGAGAAGAACTGGGCGTGAGTTTGACGCTGTCCATTTCAGTCTCAACGAAGGTTACATCGCCCACGCCGTTGACCAGGTTGCCCTTGATGGAGGTGTATGGGCCGGCGCCCGCGGGAAGAAATGTCGCGTTCTGCAACGCGGTGCTCGTTGTGAGATAAGCGGTGCCGGCCGTGCCGGGGCCTGGAGGCCCGTCCGTGAGGGTAATGGTCACATATTCCGTTGAGTGAAGGTCAAGGTTATTGTAATTATCGTATGCGTATGCATAGATGGTCTTGGCGCCACCCACGCAGGCCGTGGACCCGTCCGGAGCCAGAGTAATCTTGGTGGCCACCACATCTACATATGAAACACCTTCGGAATTCTGATTCGCGCCCGGCAGGTAATATGTGCCTGTGGACGCATCGTACAGGGCTACGCCATTTACCGGAATGTAGGCATCAAGGGTGTCCTGGTCGGTGACCGCGGTGTTCAGATTGTAGGTCACGAAGAAATACTGCGTGGAGCTTGCGCGCGCGTCCGCGGTGCCCGTGGCCCAGGTTGACCCGTTGAAAAATGCCGTTCCGCCGCTGAATGTGGTTGTCGCAAGCGCCGGTCCGTCCACTGCGGGATTGAATTGTTGATCGTCATTGCGGTCGGACCACAACAGAACATTGGCCACATCCGCATCGCTTGTGTTGAGGCTCTTGACCGTGACATTGCGCACTTCCCATCCCGGGGGTGTGTCAGGCCCATCCGAAACATAGAAACGCAGAATGGGAATGTTGGTCTGCGCGGCGGGATAACTGCCCGGCGACACGCCCTTGGCGGATAGATATGCGGGCGCGGCTTTCATGGTCAGGCCGCAGTTTGTGGATCCCACGCCGTCGGTTTCCCGGTTTACATACAGTTTATCCGTGTCGAAATAGTCGTTGTTGTCCCGGCTCTCGGGTTTGTTGGTGCTGCGCACGCCCGTGGTTTTGACATTGACCGTGTACACGCCGGGCGTGGGGCTGGCCGCGGACTGCACCACATCATAGGAAACAGACCCGGTGGCCCCGGCCATGATGGCGGTGACGAATCCGCTTATTACGGGCGTGACCGTGAACTGCGAGGTGTAATCCGTGCCGGGCGTGCAACCGCCGCTTACGCAGGTGAAGGTCAGATCCGAGGAGGATGCGTAAATGCGCGCCGCGGCTCGCTCGAACGGCGCCGATGACGCCGGGTTGGCCAACACGGCCTTGAGCCGGAATGTATCGCCAATGTTGACCTCGCTGGGACAACTGTCCGGCGCTTCGCGGTCAATTGTGAGCGCAGTGACCCATGCCTGATCCTGAACCGCCGCTGTGTTGGAATTTAACGATGACCAAGGGTTCGGTATGACCGCGGTACCCGGGTTGGACAGTGTGATATAGGAAGAATCGGATATTTTGAATTGTACTGCGGTTTCGTTCGTGCCCGTGGGGCATGCGTTGGGCGCTGCCGGAGTGCCGGTGCATAAAATGTTTGTTTTAAAATCAATTTCCAACGGGAAAGTTATGGCGTCCAACGCGATGGGAATGCCCGTGGTTTTGCTCAAATAAGTGTCAAATGAAATCTTGGAGCCTGCGCTTTCAATGTTTGTGGTATCAACAAAACCCGTGAGGGCTTTGCGGCTAATAATGCCGTTTGGCGCGGGATCCGGCAAATTTAACCCGTCTCCGGAAACATCTATGTCCAGGCCAACAATTTCCGCGGTGGCGTCGCGGTGCGTCACATAAGCTTTGTTTCCTGTGGTGTAGGCATTGCTCAACGGGCCGGGCGTGGTGTCTATGCTTATTGTGTCGGCGTCCACGATGCCGTTCACCTGGCGGATGTCAAAACTGCCCGGGTCCGCGCTTTGACTGTTCTGATCTCCAATAACAATCCACTCGCCGTTGGCGAACACCGCCGAATTATCCACATCTATCGCTGTCGCATTTGTTGCAATATCCGCTTTCGCATAACTGTCTATCAGGCGGAAGAACAGCTTGAACGGAACCGTGGAGGTCTGTCCCTTGGTGACTTTCTGGTCAGAGTAGTTGGGCCATGTGGAGGCGTCGTGTTTCACATGCAAATATTTCGGCACGATGGGCGGCCGGAACTGGGTGATGGTTCCGGAGGACATCTCGGCCGTGGCGTTCGGGGGGTAATCGGGATAAAAAGTGTCGCCCGCACCAGAATTCGAGGTAACTTTGAGCGACGCCTGCACCACGCCGTCCGAGGAATTGGCGACCATGTCCGTGCCTTCGTGACCTATGGCGTAAGTTGTTCCGCCACCCGGGGGCGCGCCCCCGCCGGTGAGCATGAGCGACGACGGGGTTACGATAAGGCGCGTGGCCGTGTTGGATACGATTACATAATTTTTATCCGGGTTGGTTATGTCCGGAATCAGCGTGTACCCCGCCCACTGATTTGTAGCCCAGTTTTTGAGCGGTGAGGAATTGTCCGTTAGCGCGGTTTCCGTAATTGCCCCCGCGGTTCCGGTCACCGCCGCTGATTCCGCATCCAAAAGAATGAACAGCGATGTCAGATTCTGACAGGATGGAGCTGAAGACAGGCACTTGAAATCCATGAACACTTCAATGCCGTTGTTTGACAGGGGATTGACTACGATGGGATTTCCGAAAAGGCCTTCGAGCGTCACGGTGTTGCCCGTGGTCTCTATGGTGGTGTCTTCCACGATTATGTTGGACGCGCCATCCTTGAGCACGACACGGCTGATGAGCTTGTCCGGAGTCACCTGCGGGGAAGTCACGAACTCGAATGTCAGGCCCATGATCTTGGCCGTGTTGGGTGTCACATTGGGATTGTCAAATTCAAGCGTAAATGTGTTCACACTGACTTCATTGTCGTAAATGACTTCTTTTTTGCCGGGACCGAAATGGGCCACATGTTCTACTTGCAGAGGAATTGCGCGCACAAGCAGGGACGGATTGTTCAGCACCGGGGACGGCGTGGAGCATTGCTCGCACGAGGCGACCTGGAACTCTACATTGCCGACATCCGCGGTCAAACCGATCGTCGCGCCCGGACCGCCGTTGCCCTGATACCCGTAGGCCACATCGAAATAATCGCCGGACGGCATGTAACTTACGAGCACTTTAATCTGCTGTCCCGACACCTCGGCCGCAGGGGAGCATACCATGGTGTTGGCGCTCGGGGTTACGCGCACTTCGCCCTGGGTTCCCGTCAAAATCGAAGGGGGGGACCAGCCGTCCGGAACATCTATTGTCACGAAGCAGTTCTTGAGGGCGCAACTGCACCCGGACATGGTGCCGGAGGTTGTGTACCGGATGTTCCACTGGTTCGTGCTCAACAGCATTTCGGTTCTGTCATAAGTGGTGGGAATGAATTCCGCAGTGCCTGGAGGCGCCTCGATTTTGCGCATGCGCAGGCGCGGAGACGACCAGGGGCCGACATTCCCGGCCTGGTCAATGGCGCGCGCCGCCAGATACTTGTATCCCAGGGGATCCGGCAGCAGCAGGTTGTTGGCGTAATAGCTCGAGGTGGCCGAGTCCGTGGTCACATCCTGGTAGGTTGACATCACGACCTTTTCCGTGGCCGTGTACGAAACCAATGCGTCGCCCGAAGGAGGCGCGTAACAGGGGCCGGTGCATGAGCCGTCCAGGTTGGGTTCGGCGCAGGTCGTGGGGCCGCCGCAAAGAAGAATCGTATCCACACCGGGATCGTAAATGCCCGGCGCCCCGGACACGGGATGATCATAAATCATAGGTTCTCCCGCGTCATACCTTCCGGCTGTGCCACCCGAGGCGTCGTAGTGCTTTTCGTTGGAGCTGATCTCCATGAGGCTGGCGCCTAAAGAACAACAGGGCGGCGTGCCCAGGGCGCAACCTGGAATGTTCTCGCCCGCATCCACCACGCCGTCTCCATCCAGATCGTTGGCGAAGCATGACAGATTGCTCATGCCAACGCGCACCTGGCAGTTTGTTTCCGCGATTCCGAACGCGGGCGTGAAATCCTCGCTGGTGGATGTATTCGTGACATTCACGGAAGCCAGCGGCGGCGAGGCGTCAATCACAAAGGTCCAGTTGGTGTTGCAGGCCGTCATCTGCTGCGCTGTGACATCTATGGGACCGGCGTAGTCCGGCGCCTGTCCGCACACATTGATCCTGGCCGTTCCATCCTCGTTGGACGGGATCATGGCGTAACCCTGCCACTCGTTGTTAACAAAATAGCCGTCGAACGCGCCGTTTCCATTGTAATCTGCATGCTTGTCCGTGGCCGCGAACGCGGTCAGTGCAAGTCCGATATCGTCCGTGGTTCCCCACAGGACTTCGCCTATGTCGCAGACATTGTCGTTATCGGAGTCCTTGCAGATGGTTTCTCCGCCGTCAAATATCCCGTTGCTGTTTTTGTCAATGAACTTTTCATTAGCGTTGAACGCGATGATGGCGGTTCCGGCCGCGGGCGCCACGCCCACCTTGATAACATCCAGGGCGTCGTATTCGCCGCTGGTGCCGTTGTCCGTGATCACGCCCTCGTCCCGGACATAATATGTGGTGTTGTAGGGCACGGCCGTGCGGAAGGTCACAGTGGGGCTGTAGCGCGTGTCCAGGCGGTTGCACGATGAAAACGCGACCGAGAACTTGACCAGCCCGGCCTTGGTGGGCGACGGGTCGCTCAACAGCACATTGGTGACCGTGGGCGGCCCGGGCGTGCAGATCGTGATGTTGTCAATGCGCTCGGACTCGTAGGTCATGAGGAATTTCTGGACGCGGTTGTTGAGCCGGTCCGCGACCCAGATGAAATTGCCCGCCGGGTCCACGGCCAGGCCCTCGGGCGCGTTGAACTGCCCCACGCCGGAACCCCGGGTCCCGAACTGCTTCACCAACTGAAATTGCGCGCCGGTGGTGGGCGTGGAGTAGTAATATCCCCATTTGTTAATCTGCGCGCACCCCGCGTCATACCCGCTCAAGTACATGTTGCCGAAATCGTCGAAGGTGATGCCGTATCCCGGAACGCTGCTCGCATTGCACCGGGGCTTGTTGCCCGCTCCGATCATGTCGCCGCGCACCTGGTCGGCGTTGAACACGGTATGGACCTGTTTGCCGTGGATGTCCGCGCCCACATCGAACAAAATGGCCGCGGCATTGATGTTCGATGGCGTCGGGCGGGTGCCGTTCGGATTGTATAGCTGAATTCTCTTCGAATCCCCGTCGGTGACCAGGAGGATGTTGTTTTTCTTGTCGAACCCCATGCCGCGCGGCTCACCCAGAGGCAGGCCGTTCGCGCCCCATGCCGCGCCGCATGCGCCCGCGCTGTTCCATTTGGCGCCTGCCACGGCGTAGCACTGTATGCGCTGGTTGCCGAAATCCGACGCGTACACGAAATCCGCGTTCCCGTCTCCGTCGCTGTCGTACACCTCCACGCCGGTCACGCCAAGGAACTGTCCCGGTCCGGACCCGGAAGATCCAAATGTGGAAAGATACAAGCCGTTCTGGGTAAATTTTTTAATGAAATTCCCTTTATTTGATCCCACATAGATATTGCCGTTTTTGTCAATGCCCATGTCCGAAGGCTCGAACAGGTTGTACACATCGGGCGTGACTTCGGAGTGGTAAGTGAGGGTTCCGCCGCCGTCGGTGAGGCGCAGGATGCGCTGATTGTTGGTGTCGGCCACAAAAATTCTGCCGTCGCGCAGCCCGGTGACGCCGTACGGTGTGTTGACCTGCGTGGTGTTGCTGCCCGCGGCGCCCGTGCCGAAGGATGCGGCCAGGGTCACACTGGCAAGGTTGGCGACATTGTATTTACGGATGTAGTGATTGCCGATGCACGAGACATACAGCCGTGTGACCGCAGTGCGGGAATCAACATCTATGCCCGTGGGCGTGGTGCAGACCAGGCCGCCGCTCAAAGTGATGGTGTTGGTGGTGTGCAGCGCGCCCGTGGCGTCGTTGATGATTCGGATGTTATTCGCCGGCCCCACGGCCACGAACACCAACACATTTGCGCCGTAAACGCCCACGGCCAGGTCGCTGGCCGTGTTGCCCACGCCCAAGGTCCAGACCTGCGCTCCCGTGCTCGAGTTGTATTTGCGCGCATTGGCGCCGGTGGTCACATACAGAAAATCATTGTACACATACAGTCCGCGCGGGGCCGTGAGGCCCGTGATGAAATTTGCGTTGGTCAGCAAACCGCTGGAATCGAACTTCATGATGCGGTTGTTGGCGGTATCCGCCACATAAACATTGCCGCTGGAGTCCGCGGCCACGCCCAGCGGGTTGGCGCCCGCCCCGCTCTCGCTGGCATTAAACTTGACCAGCAGCGTGCCGCTGGCGTTGATTTTCTCCACAATGGTTGTGTCGCGGTTGATGAAGACCAGGTTGCCGTCCGTGTCCAGGAAAATGTCGGCCGGGCTGGCCATGACCAGGCCCGAGCCTTCGATTTTGGTATCGTAGGTGAAAGTGAGGCCGGTTTTGACCTTGCCTATATAAGTGCCGGGATTCGCCAGCACATTGTAGTCATCTTTTGGCGTGTTGGGCGCGGCGTTTTCCCAGCGGTGCCTCAAGGTGCGCGTGCCCGCGGTCCAGGTGCCCGTGGGCGGATTGTTGGCCAGACCCGAGAAAAAGCGCCGCACGAAGCCTGTCTGCGCATTATTCAGAATTTCGATTTGCGTGTCCCAGTTTGTTGTGTCCGCTGAAAAAGTCACATAAACATCGGTGTATGTGGTGTTGGGGAACGGGTCCACATCGTTGTAGAAAAACGCCGGGCCGTCCGGCACCCCGGGAGCGGCCAATAGGCCGGACTGCGCGCACACAAGAGCCAGCACAAACGCAAGCAGCGCGGCGAACGCCCCGCCAAAGCCATGGACCGGCACGGCGCGCAATGCCGGCAACCGGACAGCGGTTTTGCCGCCGCCTATCCCGTTCCTGCGGTCCTGGAATTCCTGGTGCGCCAAGTGCTTTCAACCCGGTATTTAATAAGGTGATTTCAGCTTTTCCAATGCCAATGCAAAATCACTGCGCTTTTTCGATCAAAAATCACGCCAATCGCTTATGGCCGATAAATGCCTTTATTTATTGGCCTTTTTCGCTGTTGCTTGTTTTGCTGAAGACAACCGGTGCGTGCAAATGCATGCATTGTGTCTTATGGTGTAAACAGGATCGCCTAAACCTTACTTGAAGCTGTGTTCAAAAATCAGATGATTCTGCAAATCAATGGAAGACCGCGAACCCCGGCGAAACCGGTTCCGCCAAAAGCCGGCCAGAGCGCCGGAACAGGCTTCTGGCTCTGACTTGAACGCGCTTTCCCTGTACCATCGCGGCAGTATGATGTAATGATTTTACATACGCGAATATTGACTGTATATCAGTAGAATAGTAAGATAAATGTGCAACATTTCACATAGACATACTTGACCTGGGGGGAAAAAGATGACTCGCGTTTCCGCTTATGCCGCGGTTATCGCTTTCTTGGTTTCATTATGCGCCGCGGCCGCTCCCGAGAGCATAAATTACCAGGGTTACCTCATGCAGGACGGCGTGGTGGTGAACGGAACCAAAAGCATGTCGTTCACCCTATACGGCGCGGCATCCGGCGGCGCGGCGCTGTGCACCTCGGGCGCACAGAGCATCACCGTGACCAAAGGCCTGTTTTCCTACAAAATCGGAGAAACCGGGTGCAACCTCACGGCCATTGACTGGAGCAACGCCGTTTACCTGGAAGTGAGCGTGGACGGCGTGGCCATGTCCCCGCGCGAGCAGGTGTCGGGCATGTCGTACCTGCTGCAGAAGCAGGCGGCCGATGTGGCCTTCACGCCAACAGGCGCCGTAGCGGCCACGACCGTGCAAGCCGCCATCGCCGAACTTGACTCCGAAAAACTGGCAAAGGCCGGGGACACCATGACCGGGCCGCTCGCCGTGCAGGGAGGCATTTCAGCCTCGGGCAACATCACCGCGGCCACCGGCACAATCACAGCCCAGGCGTTTGCGGGCGACGGCTCCGCCCTCACCGGCATCAGCGCGGCCGCCCTGGACCACAACACCCTGGGCAACCTCACCACCGGCGACCCCCATACCCAGTATTTCAATCTCTCGCAGGCGGAAACCGTGACCGGCGCGCTAACTGTTGCTTCGAGCATCACCGTATCCGGAAACATCACCGCGGCCACCGGCACAATCACCGCGCAGGCGTTCGCGGGTGACGGAAGCTCGCTCACAGGCGTTGGTTCCGCGGCCGTTGCGGACAACTCGCTCGCGGCCGGAGATCTGGCTGTGAATGTGGTCAGCAGCGTTGACGGAGTCACCAACGACGGCGGCAATGTTGACTTGGTGGCGGGCGCGGGTGTAACCATCACTCCGGACGACACCGCCAACACCATCACCATAGCCGGGGATTTCAGCGCCGTGGATCACGGCGCAATCACCGGCCTGGGCGACGACGATCACCCGCAATACTTCAACCTGTCACAAGCCGAAACCGTGACCGGCGCGCTCACCGTTGCTTCGAGCATCACTGTTTCCGGAAACATCACCGCGGCCACGGGAACCTTGACCGCACAGGCGTTCACGGGCGACGGCAGCGCGCTCACGGGCGTTGGTTCCGCGGCGGTTGCGGACAACTCACTCGCGGCCGGGGACCTGGCCGTGAATGTGGTCAGCAGCGTTGACGGAGTCACCAACGACGGCGGCGACATAGATCTTGTGGCGGGCGCGGGCGTAACCATCACTCCGGACGACACCGCCAACACCATCACCATCGCCGGAGACTTCAGCGCCGTGGACCACGGCACGATAACTGGCCTGGGAGACGACGACCATACACAATATGTCAAGGACGCGGGCGACACAATGTCCGGGCCGCTATCAATTAACTTCAACACCGCAACATCCGCCTTGAGCATTGTCAATGCAGGAGGCGGAAACGCCATCACCGCAAGCGGAACCGTAACCGTGGGCAGCAACTCCGGCACGGACGGCCATGATGTGAATTTCTATGGGACATACAGTTCCGTTACAGGAAGCAGAATGTTCTGGGACGCCAGCAAGTCCTCCTTTCGGGCGGGACGTGCGGCTGGAGCTCAATGGGACGACGGCAATGTCGGTGAATATTCAATTGCAATGGGTGAGAGCACAACCGCAAGCGGTTGGCAGGCGACCGCCATGGGCAAGGACACAACCGCAAGCGGCGGCAGATCGACCGCCATGGGCGATATTACAACCGCAAGCGGTGTTCAATCCACCGCCATGGGCTGGGGTACCGTCGCAAGCGGACAGGCTTCGCTCGCCACGGGCTGGGACTCGCAGGCGAGCGGCAATGTATCCGTCGTTATGGGGCAGAATGTGTACGCCACTGGCTGGCATTCTTTAGCGCAGGGGAAGTGGGTTACGGCCGGTGCGAACAACGCTATTGCCCTGGGGTTGGGCGTGTCGAGCGGGCTGACAATGTACAACGGCACAGCCAGTTCGTTCGCCGTGGGGTTCAACAGTGATTTGCCGACTCTTTTCGTCGGTCCTGCCAGCGGCGTGGGAACTTACGGCAAAGTGGGCATCGGCACAACGGCTCCTGCCAACCGGCTCGATGTGGAGGGCGGCGCAGCCATCGGCGCTACCTACTCGGGCACAAGCGCGGCCCCGGCCAACGGCCTCATTGTCGAGGGAAAAGTCGGCATCGGTACGGCCACACCCGGCGCGGTTGGAGCCGCGAAGCTGGAGTTATATGGCACTGCGGGAAGCACGGCGGGGCCTCACATTCAGGTCGTTACCAGTTCCGATACATACCCGGTGTTCCAGCAACTGAATTACGGACATGACAATATCGCCTTGAACTTCGATACATATTATGACGGCACGAACTGGAGAAGCTCCGATGCCGGATCAAACTTCGCCCTATACAAAAACAATGACAAAATGAAGCTGGCTTATAAAAGCGGCGTCGCGGCAGGGGGCGTTATTTCATTTGATTCCGGAATTGTTTTGCTGGCCTCAAACGGCAATGTGGGCATCGGCACGGACACCCCGGCCAACAAACTCCATGTCGAAAACAGCTCCGCCACCGGCAACGGCGCGTACTTTTATACCAGCAACGCGGCCAATACCACCGGCCAGACAGTTTACGCGCTCAATGCCGGCGGCACCAGCTCACGCGCCGGGTACTTTGAAAACAGCAATCCCGCAAACACGGCCTGCTCACTCTGGGCAAACAACACCGGGGGGGGCGAAGCCCTGTGCGGGTCATTAAACAACCCCACAAGCACAAGCGATGCGATTAAGATTAGTACAGACGGCGACGGCAGAGCCGCTTCATTCACAGTGACCAAAGCCACAAGTACAAACGACACTGTTTACATTAGCCACGCCGGCATCGGCAGCGGCTCCACTGCCGCTCTCGAGGCTGTGACCACCAATGGCGCACACGCCATCTACGGCCACACCAGCGGCACAACCGGCCGCGCCGGGAAGTTCATTATCGAGAACCCGGCCAACGACAACGATGTCCTGTATCTCGAAACCGCATCCAATGTTGGCGGAACCACACTGGGACGCCTCATCGACACGGACAAGGGCGCCTACCTCACCAATACGGGCATCTGGACAGACGCTTCTTCACGCCAATATAAAAAAGACATTACTCCTCTCACCCCTGACGATGTCCGCGAAATGCTTGATGTGGTGAAAGGCATCGAGGTGGTGAGATACCGCTACAAAGATGAGTCCCCGGACCAGAAAATGACCCTCGGCGTCATCGCCGAGGACGCGCCGGACGAGATGACCGATGACACCAAGACCGGTGTGCAGACAGTCAAAGCCGTGGGCATGCTCATCGCCGCCGTGCAGGCGCAACAGCAACTCATTGAAGATCTCCAGCGGGAAATTGAAAATCTGAAAAAGACACAGGAGGAATTGAAGGGGAAATAGGCCATAACAAATAATTTGTCGAGGCTCCGGGCCAAACTGACATTGTGATTAATGATCTTAGCGGGTTTGTTTGGTTCGATATCACAGGGATGACGGTTTTGAAAAACTCTCTCAGTTCAGTCTCTTTTTAGTTTCTAACGATTACTATTGCTGCAGGTCGAAATAGCATGAAGCGCGGTATGCCGCAATCAAGAGTTCTGTTTTTGATAATGTGGACAATTGTTGTCTGGGCCTCTGCATGTCTTGCTGGCACGAACAAGACCGGGGGCGGGTATGTGATTCTGTCCGACACGGTGTCCAGGGGGGGCGCGCCCGCGAGCGGCGGAACCATGACCCTGTACCAGGCCGCGGGCCAGCAGGCGGGCAACGCCGTGGCCACGGGCGCAACCATGACCCTCGCGGGCGGGTTCCTGGGCGTGGTGGACGAGGCCGCACCGCAGATGGCTTTCACAAGCCCGGACGCTTCTTCGAGCAACAATGGAACCATCGCCATCGCGGGCACCGCGTTCGATGAAAACGGCGCGGCCTGGACCGTGTCCTACGGGCCGGGCGCAACCCCCTCGGCGTGGAAACAGATCAGCAGCGGCGCCGCAAACATCACGGACTCGGCCCTGGCCTCGTGGGACGCCTCCACGCTCTGGGGCACCTACACCATCAGAATCCAGAGCGCGGACGACCGCGGCAACACCGGAACCCTGCTCCGAACCATAAACATCTGGAATTCAGAGACATTCAGTTCCACCATCCCCGCGGACCAGTGGACCATGATCGCCCTGCCCGGCATCCCGCAAAACCCGGATCCCGCAGGCTTTCTGGGCAGCGCCCGCTACGAGCTGCAGCGCTGGGACCCCACGGCCGCGGACAACGACAAGGGCCTCAAATACGCCATCACCTTCCCCATCACGGCCGGGGACGCGTTCTGGGTCAAGCCGTACAAAACGCCCATCACCTATTCGGTGAACGCCTGGGTGCCGGACACCACCACGCCGTTTGAAAAGCGCCTCGAAGCCGGATGGAACCAGATCGGCGCGCCCTTCAACCACGCCGCGGCGTGGAGCCAGTACCAGTTCAAGCGCGACGGCGACGCCTCGGCCGTGACCATGGCCGCGGCCATCGCCAGCTCGTGGATTGACAGCAATTTCTATTCCTATTCCGCCACCGGATACCAGGCGCACGATTCCTCGCAGACCCTTGAACCCTTCACCGGGTATTTCGTGTACGCGCAAACCCCCGGAACCCTGATTCTGGACCCGGGCGCGGGCAGGACCGGGGGGCTGGCGCGGCCCGTGCGCAAGGTCTTCGAATGGAAACTGCGCGTGGTCGCGGAAACCGAAGACGCACGGGACACCGAGAATTACATCGGGATTTTGAAAGGCGCGTCCGAAACCTTCGGCAGCGAGGATTCCGCGGAGCCGCCTACCATCGAGCCTTTTGTGAGCGCGCACTTCGCGCACCCGGACTGGGGCCGCGCCGCGGGCCGGTTCGCAACCGATGTGC
>JAGUYV010000422.1 GCA_020061125.1 bacterium
CGGGCATGGCCTATGCCGCGCTCATGAGCGGCGTCACATTGGCCAACGCGGGCCTGGGCGTGGTGCATGGCGTGGCCGGTCCCCTGGGCGGCATGTTCCCTGTTCCCCACGGCGCTGCGTGCGGCACGCTTCTGGCCGCGGCCACGGCCGCCACCATCACAAAAATCCAGAACCGGCACGGCAGCGATCACCCGGCGCTGGAAAAATACGCGGCCGTTGGCGCCATGCTGCGCCGCCGCGAGGCCAAAAATACGCCCGCGGGCTGCGAAATGCTGCTCCAAACACTAAACGAATGGACCATGCGTCTGGACATGCCGGGCCTGCTTCAGTTCGGCGTCGCCGAATCCGATCTTGACGCCGTCGCCGCGGCGTCGGACAGCAAATGCAATCCCGAGCCGCTCACCAGGCGCGAGATTGTTGACATCCTGCGCCAGCGCCTGTGATCCGCGCGCGGCGCACGGCAGTCAATCTGGTCATTTCCCCTCAAACGGGCTAAGATTACAAAGTTGTTGTTTTGCATTTTTTGCGTTTGAAAAGGAGCGCTTGAACCATGAGAATGTCGCGGTTTTTCTTGAGAACCCTGCGCAATGTGGGTGAGGAAATCGAGTCCGTGAGCCATCAGTTGTGCCTGCGGGCCGGGCTGATCCAGATGGTGTCCTCGGGGCACTACAATTTCCTGCCCCTGGGCCTGCGTGTGCTGCGCAAGGCCGAGAACATCGTGCGCCAGGAAATGGACGCCATCGGCAGCCAGGAAACCGTGATGGTGCAGATGATGAACAAGGAACTGCTCGAGGAGAGCGGGCGCTGGGACGCGTTCGGCCCGGTGCTGTTCAAGCTGCGCAACCGCAACGGCCACGAGCTTTGCCTGGGGCCGACCCACGAGGAGCCGGTCACATTCATGGCGCGCGCCTTTGTGCAGTCGTACAAGGACCTGCCCGTGATTCTGTACCAGATCGCGAACAAGATGCGCGACGAACCGCGCGCCCGCGGCGGTCTGCTGCGCGCGCGCGAATTTGTGATGAAGGACGCCTACAGCTTCGAGGCGGACGAGCAATCCCTGGACAACACTTACAACGCCATGCGCGAGGCGTATTTCAAAATCTTCGCGCGCTGCGGCATCAAGACCATGATCATCGAGGCCGACACCGGCGCCATGGGCGGCAAAAGCTCCAACGAATTCATGGTGGTCTCGGACATCGGCGAGGACAACATTATCATCTGCGACTCGTGCAACAAGGCCATGAACCAGGAAATGGCGCCCTTCGACAAAACCTTCAATGTCTATTCGGAAACCTCGGAAGCGGCCCCGGAAAAGGTGCACACCCCGGACATCAAAACCATCGGGGATCTGGCCGCGTTTCTGAAAGTCCGGCCCGAACAGTGCCTCAAGCATGTTATGTACAACGCCGATGGCGCGCTGGTCATCGCCATCGTGAGGGGCGACCTCGAGGTGAACGATGTCAAACTCACCAACAGGATTAAATGCACGGACCTGGATTTCGCGGCCGCCGAAGACCTGGCCGCCGCGGGCATCGCCGCGGGCTTCGCCAGCCCCATCGGCGTGAGCGAGAGCATCCGCGTGATCTTGGACGACTCCGTGATTATGGGAAACGCCTATGTGTGCGGCGCCAATGAAAAAGATTATCACATGAAGAACATCGTGCCAGGGCGGGATTTCCCCAAGCATGTGGAGATCGCGGACATCGCCATGGCTGCGGCCGGGCACAAGTGCGCCAAATGCGATGACCTGCTGCGCGTGGAAAAGGGCATCGAGCTGGGCCACATCTTCAAACTGGGCACGCGCTACTCCGTGGCCATGAACGCGAATTTCACGGACGAAGACGGCCGCGAGAAACCCATGATCATGGGCTGCTACGGCATCGGCGTCACGCGCCTCATCGCCGCGGCCATCGAGCAGCACCACGACGACAACGGCATCATATGGCCCAAACAGATCGCGCCATTCCAGGTGCATGTGATCCAGGTTGGCAAAAAGAACCCGGAACTGGACGCTGCCGCAGATGCGCTCTATCAGGAAATGCTCGACGCGGGCTTCGAAACCCTCTACGACGACCGGAACGAATCCCCGGGCGTGAAATTCAATGACGCGGATCTGATCGGCATCCCCGTGCGCCTGGTGGTCAGCGCAAGAACCATGAAGGACAATGTGGTGGAAATGAAGCTGCGCGGTGAAGCGGATCGCTCCACGCCGCCGCGCGAGGGCATCGCGAACACAGTGCGCGCGGCTCTGGACGCTCTTGCTTAGCCCGCTCCGGAGCCTGTTCCCAGAAGCCGGAACACGACCGCGCAATATTTCCCGCACAATCGTTTTATACATAGCGTGTTTGTCATTGGTATTTTCAGGTAAGGCTTTCCCCTACAATACAGGTCTGTTAAAATAAGAATAAGTAATTGTATTATCAGCGGTCATTACCGGCAGGCAGCCAGCGGAGGTTGCATTTTCACCGCCGGGTATGTAAACGGACAGTATTTCTTTAGAAAATCGGTATCTGGAAAGGACGGGGTGAATCATGAAAAGGAACATAGCGGTTGTCATGTTTGTGCTGCTGGCGTTCTGCGGCGCAGCCCTTGCCGCGCCCATGAAAGTCACGGTCAGCAAAGTGACGGGCAAAGTGGAAGTGAGCGCGGGAGCGGGCTGGAAGACGCTCAAAAACGGAGATTCCGTGCCCGTGGGCGCGGATGTGCGCACGGGCGCGGGCGCAAGCTGCATCCTCAAGTGGGCGGGCGGCAACGCGGTCAAGCTCGGCCCGCTCACCACCATGTCCGTGGACCAGGCCGAGAAATCGGTGTCCGGCGATGAAAACTCGCGCGTGAACCTCAAGGCCGGCTCGGCGCAGGCGCACGCCAAGAAGCTGTCAACCGGCAAATCCTCATTTGAAATCAAAACCCCGACCGCCGTGGCCGGCGTGCGCGGCACGGATATCATCGCCGAGATCGCCGCGGGCAATGTATCGTTCGGCGTGTCCGACGGCCAGCTCGAAATCACGGCCGGTGACGAGGTCTTCGTGCTCGACGACGGGTTCCTGATCAATGTGGGCGCGGATGGCGTGTTCGAGGATCCCATCCCCATTCCCCAGGACATCCAGCAGAAACTCGAACAGGAATTCGAGGCCATCAAGCAGGAAGCCGCAGTCCCGGATCCCGTGGAAGAAACGCCGGAAGAACCTTCCGGAGAGCAGCCGGGCGCGGACGAACCCTCGGACGAGATTGTCAATGTTATTGATACGGTCAATGAAACCATTGATGTGATTCTCGACAACACGGTTGTTGATGAAGTGATAGACAAGGCCACGGGCACGGACTATGTGACCGGCGATGTGTCCGTAACCATCGAATTTGAAAGCCAGCCTTACTGAAAAATTGAGAAAAAGGTGAGATTATGAAAACACGAAGATACACCACTCTCGCAGTAATGCTGGCTCTGCTGGCCGGCATGCCGCTGTTCATCGCCCAGTGCGGCGGGGGCGGCGGAAGCAGCGCGCCCTCGGCGCAGCAGCCCTCGGCCAACGGCATGGGCAGCGTGGCCGCGGCCGTGAGTTTTTCCGGCCGCATCAACGGCCGCGCCGTGGCCCAGGCAAGCACTTCGGTGACCGTCACCATCACCATTTCCGGTTACTACAAGGAGGACGGCTCGCAGTTCCCGCCGGTCTCCACAACCGTAACCGTGGATCCCGCGGCTGGCCCCGTGCAGGTGCAGGTTCTGCAGGTGCCCATCGGCGTAAACCACCTGCTCACAGCCACCGCGGACTGGGGCGGGGGCCGCGTGGAAACCATCAAGGTCATCATCCGCGAAGTCGAGGAGGGCCGGTCTGTAACAGCAACCGCCAATGCCCTCACAACAGTTGTCGCGGATACGGCTCTCTATTACGCCGAACAGAACGGCCTCACCCTGGACGAAGTGGATTACGCGGAAATCGAGAAGATTTCAAGCGCGGTGCAGGCCCTGTACGAATCCGGCGTGCCGTACCATGAAATGCAGCCCGGCTCGGTTCTGGAATTCGCCGAAAATATGGACACCATCGCGGGCGTTTCCATCACCCCGGCGCAGGCCTCTGTGGTCGCGGGCCAGACATACCAGTTCACCATCGCGGTGCTGGACGCCAACGGGAATCCGGCCGCGGGCCTGTCCCCGGTTCTGTCGCTCGACCCGGGCACAATCGGAACCATATCCCCGGACGGCCTGTTCACGGCCGCACAGGCGGGTTCGGGCGTGCTCACCGCCACCTATGAAACCTTCAGCGCCACGGCTTCCATCACGGTGATAAGCACATGCGGAGCGGACGCGGACTGCGACGACGGCGACCCGCTCACCCTGGACGCCTGCTCCAATCCCGGCACCGCCCAGGCCGCCTGCACGCACACCGCCGTGGCCTGTTCCACGGATACGGACTGCAACGACAACAACGCGCTCACCATTGATTCCTGTTCGAACGGCGGCACGGCCAGCGCCGCGTGCGTGAACACGGCCGTGGCCTGCAACACGGACCTCGACTGCGGCGGCAGCGCACCGGTGTGCATCAGCGGCGGAACCGCCTCGGCCGCGTGCGTGGCCTGTTCCACGGACACGGACTGCGACGACGGCGACCCGCTCACCCTGGACGCCTGCTCCAACGGCGGCACGGCCAGCGCATCGTGCGCCAACAGTTCCTACGCATGCAACACGGCCGCGGACTGCTCCGCGCCCGCTTACGCATGCATCAATGGCGGGTCCCAGACTTCGGCCTGCATCGGGTGCGGCACAGCATCTGACTGCCCCACGGAAACGCCCCTGTGCTCGGCGGGCGGAGATCCTGGTTCCTTCTGCTACGCCTGCGACACCGAAGCCGACTGCGACGACGGCGATGTGGACACCATTGACACATGCTTCGACGGCGGCACGGCACAGGCCATTTGCGCTCATTCCACCACAATTCCGTCCGCGGCCATCACTGCGGACCAGACCTGGAACAGGGCGGGCAGCCCGTATCTGGTCGAAGGCCAGATTCAGGTGGAAGAGGGCGTGACCCTCACCATTGAGCCGGGGACCATCATCGAGTTCGCATGCCCAGGCGCAGGCACGGATTTCTTTATGAACGGGTATTCCGATTTTTCCGGCATCATGGTGCTCGGCACGCTTAACGCCATCGGCACACAGGATCAGCCCATCAGCATGGGCTGCGGAGCCGGCGGGCAGTTGCTGCCACGCAGCGCAGGCGCCGCAGGATCCGGCGCATGGGGCGGCATTATGTACTACGGCGTTTTGGCGGACGGCACGCTCCAATATGTCAACATGGACAGTGCGGCGTACGCCATCGGCCTTTCAGACACAATCAATCCCATTCCCATCTCCCACATCAACATCACAAATGCCGTGGACACAAACATGGGACAGCTTTCCTATCATATTCAAGTGAAAACGGCAAAGGGCTGGACCAAGATCACCGAGGAGCACTACAAGCTGCGCTTTGACAGGAAGCTGGTGGATGTCTCCAGATATCTGCCCGACGCGGACGGGGAGTACAAGGTTCGCATCACGCAGACCGGCGGCAACGCGGCCCAGATTGACGCCGTGGAACTCATGTCCGGCGGGCGCGCGCTGCCCCCGGCGGCGTTCACGGACATGTCCGGCGCACCGGCGTATCTCTACAAAGTCAGCCGCGCGGACAACGATGTGATTGACGCACATGGCCGCACCTTCGAGATAGCTTTCAACCCGCCGCGGAACACGGCCGGGCCGCTTGAAATCGCACTCACGGCGCGCGAGGAAAGCGAAGACGCCCTGCGCTTCGCGCGGCCCTTCCACTTCCCGGACAACGGACTGCGCCTGGACCCGTCGAGCAAGCGCGTAAACACCTACACACTGGGCGCAAATCCGGGCGCGCTGGCCGTGGACGGCGAGCTGACGGCCGCGGACGCGCTGCCCGCGCCCCTGTTCATTCAGGGCGTACGGCCCGATACCGGCCATCCCGACGCCCCGGTTTACGGGTACATGAAAAACGACTCGCGGTATCTGTACGCGGCCCTGGACTTCGTGTCCGACAACACCTTTGACGGCGATGCCGACTACGCGGCTCTGCTGGTGCGCGTGAACGGCGAATTCAAGCGCTTCCGCGTGTCCGTGCCGGAAACCACTTACGGGTCAGTGGGCTTCACTTACACTGATAAAGCCGGATATCAGCACAAGGTGTACGAATTCAAAATTCCGCTGGAAGAGATCGGCAGTCCCGCTCCGGGCGAGGCCGTGGACACGGTGTTCGAAGCATACGGCACCTCCGCCATGTTCCAGGGCGCGGTCGTGGCTTACTACGCATCGTTCGTTGACATCAGCTTCGTGAATATCTCAATCAACCCCAGTTCCTACACCTACGCCATGAAGCTGCATTATCTCAACGGCACCGGGCCGCACAGCGTGAACAACATTTCCGTCACGGACGGGAATTACGCCATCTCCCTGTACGATGTCACGGATTTGACCATGTCCAACATTCAGGTCACGGGCATCGTGGATTACGGCGCGCTGGAGCTTGACTCGGTATACAACTCCACATTGAGCGACATTTCTCTCACCAACAACTACGACGGTCTTTACATGTCTTATTGCGAGAATGTGGATATCACGAACCTGACCGCCCAGGCGAGCGACGATTCCGGCCTGTACATTGCGGATTCCTCTTTCATCACCTGCGATTACTGCACCGCATCCAGCATGAACTACTCCAATGCCTACATCGAGTATTCAAGCGACATTACCATCACCAACAGCATTTTCAACGGCAACGATATGGGGTATACCTCTGGTCTTGAGATAGACTCGTCCACGGTCAGCGTGAGCGGAACGGACATGAGTTACAACCCGGATTACGGTCTCAAGGTTATGTATGACTCCGAGGTGACCATGACCGGATGCCGAATCAGCAACAACTGCAACGGCGTGTACGCCTACTTTGTTTCTTACCCCTTCACGCTGAACGGTTCCAACATAGTGGACAATGTCTACAGCGGCGTATCGGAAGACATGAGCAGCGTCACGGAGTTGAACGGCGTGTATCTTGCCGGCAATGCAGGAGCTGCGCCCGGAGAAGCCGATTTGTCCACAACGGTTCCGTATTCGGAGTCTACCCCGCAGCAGTACCTGGGCGTGGCGTCCGTGTCCAACCCGCAGGCCAGCCCCATCGCGGGCCTGCCGGAAAACGCCGGAACCCCGCCCGGTTGCTACTGAACCGGCAAGGAGTTCCAGGCGGCAGGCACAAGAAACATCCCGCAAACACAAAACGGCGCCGGAGCAATCCGGCGCCGTTTCCTTTGGCGTGATTGATTCGTGCGCTGTGAGCGTTGTGATTATTCCCCGGCCGCGTCCCGGGTCTGCTGCTGTTCGAGCATTTTGTGCAGTTTTTCGTTCTCGTGCAGCAGGTCCTGCATGCGCATTTTGTGCTTTTCGGTAAGGTCGTCAATTTCCTGCTGGCTTGAAACCACATGCGGGGTGATGAAAACCAGGAGCTCTGTTTTCTCGCCCACGGTGCGTTTGTTGCGGAAGATTTTGCCGATCACGGGGATGTCGCCGAGGAAAGGCACGCTGTTGCGGGTGATGGTTTCGTCGTCGCGCATGAGGCCGCCGAGCACGATGGTCTGTCCGTCCCTCACGGTCACGCTGGCGTCGGCCTGGCGCTGGATGATGATGAACGCATCGAAAAGCGTCTGCGCGCCCAGTTTCTTGATTTCCTGGTGGATGTCCAGGTTCACGAACCGCTGGTCGTTGATGTGCGGGGTCACGGTGAGCTTGATGCCCACATCCCGGTATTCGTAAACGAAATCCTTGGTGTCGCCCGTGGAACGCCGGGTTTCCTTGAGGTACGGCACTTCGGAGCCTACGGATATCTGCGCCTCGGTGTTGTCCGTGGTCATGATCATGGGCGCGCTCAAGATATTGATGCGCTCCTGATTCTGAAACAGAAACCCGAGCAGTTCGCTTGCGCCGCCGTTTTTGAGGATTGCGCCCTTGAGGCCGAAGTCCTCGCTGGCCAGGTTCCAGTCCGTGGACACGGAGCCGGTCATGGCCTCGCCGCTCACGGTGCGCTCCTTGAGCAGGGTCCATTCCATGCCCATCTTGGTGTCCGAGTCCAGTGTGGCCTCGATGATGAGCACCTCGATGAGCACCTGCGAGAGCATGCCGTCGAGGCTCTGCACCAGGCTCTCGATGGCCGGGAAATTCGAAGGGTAGGTGGCCACGATGAGGGAGTTGGAGCGTTCGTCGGCGAGCACGGTGAGTTCGCCGGTTATTTCGAGCGCGCCGGGGGCCGGGGCGCTCGAGGGCGCGGCCGGCGCGGCGGTGTTGTTCTCGCCCGCGCCGCCCGAGCTTTTGGGCAGCTTGCTGATCAGATTGGCCAGGTCCGCGGCCTTGGCGTAATCCAGGCTGAAGACCTTGATCTGCATGCGCCGGGGCGGTTCCCGGTCCAGAAAGTCAATGATGGACAGGATGCGCTTCACATTGGCCGAAGTGTCGGTGATGATGATGGTGTTGGATTCCTCGTTGTGGAGCAGTTCGCCGTGTTCGCTGACCAGGGGTTTGAGGTCCGCGCGCACCTTGGCCGCGTCCACCTGCGAAATGGGCACGACCTGGGTGATGATGGACTCGGTTTCGGGCAGTGCGGCGAAGTCGGCGCCGATGCGCGTGGGCACATTGGTCTGTTTTGCGTGCGCCAGGGGGATGATGCGGATGACATCATTGGAGCGGACCATGGTGAAGCCCTTGGCGCGCAGGGCGCTGTTGAGGGTTTCGAGCGCGTCGGCCACGGGCAGCAGGGTGTCGGACGCGATGGTCACGGTTCCGTTCACGCTGCTGTCCACGATGATGGTTGCGCCGGTCACATCCTGGATGAATTTGATGATGTGGCGGATGTCCGCGTCCTGGAAATTCATGCGGATGGTCTGGCCGCGCGGGGGCGCGGGCTGCGCGGCCGCGGGACAGCAGGC
>JAGUYV010000266.1 GCA_020061125.1 bacterium
GCGGGCGTGTGGCTGCTGGCGCGCGGGCACGCTTCGCAGCGCTGGCCGCAGACGCAGGCGCGCATCGTGGAATCCAGAGTCGTGCGCACGGAAAGCGACGACGGCCCGGGCTATTACGCGGACATCCGCTACGAGTACGCGGTGCGCGGCAGGGCGTATTCCTCGGACAAGGTGTTCGTAGTGAACGAAGTTTACGAGAAACGCGAGAGTGCGGCGCGGCTTGCGGCGCGCTATCCCGAGGGGCATGAAGCGCGCGCGCATTACAACCCGAAGCGGCCCGCGGACTCGGTTCTGGAGCCGAGGCGCAACGATTCATTTTTTCTGCTGCCGGTTTTCGGGGCGTGCGCGCTGGGCGTGTGCGGTTTGCTTTTCGCCAACCGCCCGCGCCGCGCGCCGCGCGGCTGACGCGACGGAAGAACAAGAAGCACAAAAAACGGCGAAGCTATTTTCTGGATTTATTGGAAAAAGGCAGACAAATGTGCTGACTGAACATTTGCTCAATCTGGTTTCAACGGGATTAACTTCACTACAAGAGAATATGTATTTATGAGACTTGCTATGATCAATATGATTGTCACCGACATTAAAATAATTGATAGTGTGCAATTCACAGTCAAGATCAGCCCAATTAGAGATGAACAAATCGTGGAAAGAGCAGTGATTACACAGGTTATTAGTTGTTTTTTTGTTATGTCAAAATCTTCTAGTTCTTTTTTTAATTTGTCTATTTGTGGCATGTATCCTGGAATGGCAAAATCATGATCCGTGCCTGTTGCAGTACAATACGCTTCCATGGCTCGAGGGAAGCTCCCTACTATTTCGCTGACATTTGTAATGATAATTTGATCCCGATTTAATTCATAGCCTTCCAAATTGTCGCGAAATGCTTGATTGTTATGCCGTTCAGCAATTGCCTTGATAATATCTTTGTATTTATTGATGCTGTCAATCCGCATCTGTAAATAAAACAGGCATAGCATGCCTACAAAACCAATGAATGCAACGAATGTTTGCGCTGTGGTTGAAAAGAAATAGTAGTAATAAACTGGCTGATCGATATGAGATAACAAATCGTTTAGATACGACATGCGTAACGATAACAAAAAGCAATCTTTATGTCAATTCATTAAATCAAAGATATTTTATCGGCAATGCTTCCCGGATTGTACTTGAAAACTGCGATCTATTGGAAACGGGAAATCAGTCGAGGCTGAAGAGCACATCGTGGCCGGGCCAGAAGTCCGGCAGTTCCGGGTGTTTGGCCTTGAACCACGAGCCGCGCACGCAGGTGTAGCGCACTTTTTTGAACGCGCGCAAATCTTCGAGGGGGTTGCCTTCGATGACCGTGAACGAGGCGGTGCGTCCGGGCTTGACCAAGCCCAGGTCCGGGCGATCCACGAACTCGGCGGCGCGGTTCGTGGCTGCGCGGATGGCGTCAATTTTGCTCATGCCCACGCTTTCGAGGCGCAGCAGCTCGTCGGCCAGTTCGCCGGGCCAGGCCACGACCGCGCCGATGTCCGTGCCCGCCACCATGGGGACGCCCGCGGCGAGCAGGTTGGCCGTGTTGCGCTCCTCGGCCGCGTAGCAGTATCGGTTGGCGCGCGTGTACCCGAACGAGCCGGAGTAATCCACGGCGCTGAAATCCGTCCAGGTTTCGCACACGAACTTGAGTTTTTCCAGGGCCTGCGGTTCGAAGAATTCGAGCGCCCTGTCGCTTTTCAGAAATCCGATTTTTTCCTCGAAGCGGGCCTGGCTGTCGTTGATGGTGAGGGTGGGGCATATGGTCACGCCGCTGTCGCGCACCTTCTGAATTTCGTCGTCCAGGAGGTCGCGGTCGTACACGCCGTGTTCCAGGCAGTCAATGTCGAATTCGAGCAGGTGGTGCATGTCCTCGGACCAGTTGTGGTGCACGCGCACCTTGACGCCGAGGCGGTGTGCGGCGTTGCAAAGGCCGTGGAGCACATCGTCGGCGATGGCGGGCAGGGTGCGCCCGTCCACGAGCATGCGGGACAGGCGCGTGTATCCGACCTTGATGATGCGCGCGCCCTGGGAGTAGAGGTATTCGGCGATGCGCGCGGCTTCGCGCGGGGTCTTGGGTTCGTATTTGGGCTGGCCCACAAGCGCGCCCGCAATGGCGGGCACGGGGTGCACGGCCTCGGGGTAGCCGCCCTCGCAACTGAAGATGCCGCCCGAGGCGATGATCTCCGGCCCGGGCACGCCGCCGGACAGGACCTTGTTCTTCTGCCGGTTCAGAATCTTGATGGGCGAGAGCATGTCGCACACGCAGGTCACGCCCGCGGCCACGGTGGCGATGCAGTTGCGGTCCATCTGCTTGAAAGTCCAGAGGCCCGGAACACCCTTCTGCTCGGTCATGTACGGGCTAAGGATGTGCACATGGCAGTCAATGAGGCCGGGCGTGAGGGTGAGGCCCTGGAGGTCGAGCGTGGCTGCGCCGCCTGGGTCCGCGCAGTCCACATCGCGGATCATGCCGTTCTGGCAGAGCACGGTTGTCGGGCCGGAGAGTTCGCCGCGTTCCACATCGAGCACCCGCGCGTTGCGCACAAGAACCCGGGGATTGGCAAACGGCAGTTTCTCTAACATTCCGCTAATATTATACAAACCGTGTTGTCGAAAACCGAATGAATTTTGCGGACATGCCTCTGGCCGGAGTGATATAATCATTCGCATCGGGAACGGGGGCGCGTCCATGAGCCAACTCACTTTCGGCATCCTGTCCACAGCCAGCGTGAACGCGTACGGCTTTCTGCCGTTCGTGAACCGTGTGCGCGGGGTCAGGCTGCTGGGAATCGCCTCGCGCGATCTCTCCGCCGCGAAACAGTACGCCGGAAAACACGGCATCCCCCGCGCGTACGGGTCTTATGACGAACTGCTCGCGGACTCGGACATCCGCGCCGTCTACATACCGCTACCAGCAGGAATGCACCGCGCATGGAGCCTGCGTGCGCTGGACGCGGGCAAGCATGTGCTGTGCGAAAAGCCCATGGCCGTGAATGCGGCCCAGGCCCGCGAGGTGGCCGCTAAAGCCGCGGAAACCGGTCTCACCTTTTCCGAGGGCTACCACTACATGCACCACCCGCTGTTCCGCAGGATTCTGGACATCGCGGCCGGAGCAGAGATCGGGGATTTGCTGTGCGTCAACGCCGCATTCGGCGTGCCCCTGACGGACAAATCCAAGGTGCAGTTCAACCCGGATCTGGGGGGCGGGGCGCTGCTGGACACCGGGTGCTATCCCGTGAGCCTGGCGCGCGCGCTGGCTGGAGGCGGCCCGTTCAAGGTCGTGCGCGCCCGCGCCCGACGCACGGCCTCGGGCGTGGATGGAACCCTGGATGCGGAATTGCTGTTCGGCGCCGGAGTCCGCGCACGCATCCAGTGCAGCATCGAAAAATTCGTTCCCATGCATGCGCATATCAAAGGCTCCGAGGGCGGCCTGTTCGTGTTTTCCCCGTTCACCCCGGCCATGCCCGCGGGTCCGGTCGTTGTGCCGCTTTATCTGGCCGTGCTGCAAAAGGGCCGCAGGCTGGAGAGCGTGCGCGTGCCCTCGGCTGTGAGTTACGAGCGCCAGATCCGCGCGTTCCGTGACGCCGTGAACCAGGGACGCCGGCCCGAGACAAGCGCGGAGCACGGCGCGCAGGTTCTGGAAATCATGGACGCCATTTACGCCGCCCTGTAATATGCGCAAGGAAAGGTGCATACCAGCGCGGCCTCTGGACGCAAAGGCGCATAAAGTCCGAGAAGGGAAAGCTCTTTTTCATGTGAGCTTAAAGGATGTAGGGCGGCGTCGCTGAACGCCGCCGCCGCAGGACGCGGACAACCGCGGCAAAGGCAACGATTCCCATAGGTCCGCCGAGGACAGCAAAACATTGACGGGCGGCGTATTCAATCAGCCGCCCGGCCCTGCAAGCATCCTCCGAACGACTTGAATAAAATTGCGCAAGAGCAAGCGCTCCATCAAAAATCATCCGGAGAGTCAGGACATGGACAGGAACAAAATCAAGCTCGCGGTCATAGGCTGCGGCCGCATCGCGCGCCAGGGGCATCTGCCTTATTTGAAAAACCATCCGCGCGCCCGCGTGGCTGCGGCGGTGGATGTGTCCGAGAGCAACACCAAATCCGTGTGCAGGGAAGCCGGCATCCCGAACGCCTATGACGACGCGGAAAAAATGTTCGCCGCGGAGAAACCGGACGGGGTTCTGATCTGCACGCCCAACTGGGCGCACAAGCCGCTCACGCTCATGGCTGCGGAGCATGGCGCGCATGTGTTCTGCGAAAAGCCCATGGCCGTGAACGCGGCCGAGTGCGAGGACATGATCGCCGCGTGCGGCAAGGCCGGGGTGAACCTGCAAATCGGCATGGTGAAGCGGTTCGACGCCGGGTTCGTGCGCGCGCGCAAAATGGCCCGGGACGGACGCCTCGGCAGGGTGTCGCAAATCTATGCGTCGTATCTGAATCCGCCGCCGCCGCGTCTGGACGGGCCTGTTTTCAAAACCGCGGAAAAGTGGGCCGCGCGTTTGGGCGTGGACCTCATGGCCAGCATGGGCCTGTGGCGCATGACCGACGAGCGCACCGGCGGCGGGCAGCTCCTCGAAATGGGAACCCACCTCCTGGACCTGTTCTTCTACTTCCTTGGCGAACATCCCGAACGGCACGGCGGTTTGCTGAACCGCAACCGGGACGACATGCGCTGGGAAGACCAGGGCACGCTCATCGTGAAGATGCCCTCGGGCGCGATCTGCACCGCGGAAATGAACATGAGCGTCACCGCGGACAACATGGTGGGGGAGAAGGGGACGATCTACGGGAGCAGGGCGTCGCTGGCGTTCAACCATGTTAACGCCATGTGGTACGGACTGCCGTTTCACCATTATTACCCGACGCGGCTCTCGCTGTACCAGGCGCACTCGCCGGTGACCGGGATGGGCTTTCCCGTGTGGCCCATTCCCGCGGGCCGCGCGCATTACATGCACAAACTGCAAATGGACTATTTCATAGATGGCATACTGGGGCGCAATCGCGATTATTTCGGGATGGGAGAGGACTTTGCGGCGACGGGGCGCGACGGCCTAGAAGCCATGCGCGTGATCAGCGCGGCGTATGAGGCGCGCGAGGTGTCCGGCGCCGCGGGCGCGCCATAGAAAAGCCCCGGCGGGTTGGCCGGGGCATCGCTGGCGTGTTGGAAAAGGGCGGCAGGAGTTAGAGTTTGGTCACATTAGCCGCTTGTTCGCCTTTGGGTCCGGTGACGATTTCGAATTCCACTTCCTGTCCTTCGTCCAGGGTTTTGTATCCATCATCCTGGATTGCGGAATAGTGGACGAAAACATCGTTGCCTTCGGGGCGCTGGATAAAACCAAAGCCCTTGCTGGCGTTGAACCATTTGACGGTGCCTCGCATCCTTTCCATCAGGCCGGCCTCCTTGTTCTGTGCTCGTGTTCAGCCCGTACGGCGTTTCTGGTACAGGCAAAGAAGGCCAGCGCTTCTGTTGCCTTACAGAGAACCACATACACCTAAACACACCTGTGGGCTTGGCCCACGCAAAATGCAGACCATCGCCAATCAGCCTTCCGATCATTCAGTTGGGGAATGAAATCGCGTCTGTTCAGCAACTGCGCCTGCACCTCGACCTAATTGATCTTATCATGAGAGGATGCTGTGTCAAGTGGGGTCTGGAAAATATAAATGGCGTGAATAAAAGCGATTTTGCGGGTCACAGGAGTCCGTCGCGGGCGCGGCGCTCCATGCGGTAGATGAAGGACAGGACTTCGGCCACCACCTGGTACAGCTCGTAGGGGATGGCGTCGCCGAGGTCGAGCTTGACGAGCATTTGCACGAGCGCGGGGTCTTCGTACAGGGGCACGCCGTACTCTTTGGCCATCTCGATGATACGCTCGGCCACCAGGCCCTTGCCCTTGGCCACCACGCGCGGGGCCGGGTCTCGCTCCAGGTCGTAGGCCAGAGCCGCTGCCTGCTTGCGGGGGGGCTGTCTGCGCGCGTTGCCGTCCGTCATCAGATCTCCATGTCTATCGTGGTGATGCCGGGCGCGGCGGGCATGGCCTGCTGCGCCTCTTTGCGCTGCCTGCGGGTCTGCACGGTCACGCTCACGGTTTCCAGGGCGTAGGGCGTGCTCTTCAGCCCCTCGGAAAGCTCTTCGAGATACCTGTCCAGAATCATTTTCACGCGCTTGTTCTGCACGCGGATGTTGCACCGCAGGTTGCGCTCGAAGGTGTTGATGCTGATCATGCTCAAACCGATGAACTCGGTGTCCAGGATGATGACCAGGGACGCGTTGTCCGGGTCCACCTCTTTTGTCCCGTGCTTCCGGTTTTTGCCCTCGTGGTTTTTGTACACCTTGAGTTTGCCGATTTCCACCTTGCCGCCCACATTGATGGGGAAGAAAGTGACAAACGCTTCGGTGGGATTTGCGCCGTTGTGGGCCAGGAGGTTGGACAGGGCGGCGTACTGCAGGCCGCGCGCCATGTTGAGGGCTGCGTTCGCGGGGTCCTGGGACTGCGCGTTCTGGGCCAGGGTGTTGAGAGCTGTGCGCAGGTCGGCCGCGCCGCGCAACTGGTTGGCCAGAAGATCGGCTTCCTGGCGCAGGGCGGCGCTCGCGGCCTGTTGCGCGAGCGCCTGCACGCGGGCCGGAATGTCCCGTGTCTGTTCCGGCGATTGCGCGGTTGCGGTGTCACGCACCAGTTGAGCGGCGCTTTCGATGAA
>JAGUYV010000115.1 GCA_020061125.1 bacterium
AGCCGTGTACGCCGCCGCGGGCTTCCACCGCGACTATATCCCGAATCCGCCATCGAAAATTACCAACATCGCAAGCACGGATCTCGCGGCGTGCAACACCGCCACCAACTGCAACCAGGATGTGTGCATCATCCCCACAAACCAAACACAAGGAAAAATTGCTTATAACTTCTCGCTCGCCACAAGCCCGCAGAACCCCAACTTCCCCACATCCTACACGCTGGGATTCGACATGACGGGCTTAACACTTTCCACATCGGACCAGGCCAATCTGAAAATCGCGACCTGCAACGCGGACACCGGCGAATGGGAGCTTTACGACGCCACCTACGGGCGCTGCTCATGGCTGGGCAACAAATTCTGCGCGTCCGCGGCCGTGTCGCACTTCACTCCATACGCCGTGGTTATTGACAACCGGCCCGACCCCCTGCCCGCACCGTCCAACTTCACCGTGGGCTGCTCGGACTCCAAGGCCATTCTCTCCTGGTCAAAAATCCAGAACACCAACAACACCGGATACAAAGTTTACACATGCAGCGCGGAATCCTGTTCCACAGTCAAAGAAACGATCAACGATACAAACACATTGAGCGTGGAATACACGGTGCCCAACGGCACGGAGGCCTGCTACGCCGTGTCGGGCGTGAGTTCATCGGCCATCCAGGAGGCCACGCGGTCATCCATCAAATGCACAACGCCCGACGCCACCAAGTGCGCGGCCTCGGGCATCACCCTGCTCACCCCCGACAACAACGAGATCACCACGGAAACGCCAACCTTCCGCTGGCTCGGCTCCGGCGACTCGCAATTCTACATTCTCACGGTGCGCGACAAGGATTCCCAGGTCATCATGACCGCCGAGGAACCCGGCGAAGTCACGGACGCCGATGACGAAGCCACCACGAGGATGCAGTATTCCGTGGCCTCCAGCGCCTCTCTCACGCAGGGAGAAAAGTACACCTGGGACATCAAGGGATACAAAACCAACGGCACGGAAATCACCTCCCAGCAGTTCGTTTTCACTTACATGGGCGGATCGGAAGCCTGCGTGGAAACGCTTGATGTTCCCACGCTCATCACGCCCACCAACGGCTCCCAGGTCACGAGCAAAACCCCGACCTTCATGTGGGCCAAGGTGGACAACGCCACCAGCTACATCCTCTCAATTCTCGACGACAGCGGCAAGCTCATTTACGAAACCGTGGCCACATCCCTATCCGTGGCGTTCCCGTCGTCCGGCACATCCGGCTCCACGCTACTGGACAACAAGCAATACAGTTGGCATGTGCGCGCGGCCAGCGAGTGCGCGGTGTCCAATGAAAGCCAGGACTACTTCTTCACCAAGGTCTCGGGCACCACGGCCGTGCTGCCCGCGCCCCAGTGGGTGAACCAGTCCGAGGACAACAAGGATGCCATCGTGGGCGGCGACCAGTATGTAATCCTGCAATGGCGGCAAATCAACGAATCCAACCTGTACGGCTACAACATTTACCGCAGCACCACGCCGTCGCCCAAGCCCACAAGCCCCATCGAGACCGTGCTGCTCGACCAGCTCGACGCGCCCCCGTCCAATCCGAGCTGCCCGACCTTCTCCGTGACCAGCCCCGGCTTCTGCGATGTCAGCGTGACAAACGGCACCCAGTACTATTACTGGATCGCGGCCATTGACGACGGCGGCAGCGTCAGTTCCACAAGCGTGTACCAGAGCGTACTGCTGAATCTGCAGCGGCCCGTGCTCATCGCCCCGGGCAGCGTGGTCGGAGAAGTGGTCACCACGGCCACCCCGCTCATGCTCTGGCTCCCGGTCAACGGCAACAGCGTCAAATACATCGTGAGCGTAACCGACACCTCGACCAACTCCATCATCATGCAGTCTGATGTGAGCAGCACCAGCACAACCTACAACGGCCAGACGCTCAAGGACCAGGGCGTGTATACATGGAACGTCAAAGCATACAACAGCCTGGTCACCTCCGAGCCGAGCCAGACATACAAATTCACCAAGGGCGAAAGCTCGTCCAAGCCCGACCCGCCGGAATGGTGCCAGGGTCTGGCCGTGAACTGCACCGGAAACCCGGGCGGCCCGCCCTACGGCTACAACACCCAGTTGTCGAACGACACCATCAAGGTATATTGGGAACGCATCACCAGCGCCAGCAACATCGCCGGATATTACCTCTACCGCAGCACCAGCGCCGCGGATGTGTTCAACGCCGAACCCATCTTCGTGCCGGATTACGACTGCGAGAAAACCGGCCAGGCCTGCTACAGCCAGGCCAGAATGCAACGCGGCGAAATCTATTACTACGCGCTCACCACGCTCGACACCGGCGGACAGGAAAGCGATTTTTCCCAGGTTCTCGAGGTGCGCTACGATCTGCGCTCACCCGTGGTGCTCTACCCGGCGTCGGACCAGATTGTCTACGAGGCGCAGCCCACATTCCAGTGGATGCATGTGAACGGCGCCACGCAGTACAAGGTGCAGGTGGACCGCACCGGCAACTTCTCCAGCTCGGACCTCATGTGGAACGCGCTGCTGCCCGCCAGTTCCTCGGGCGGCGTTTCGAGCGTGAGCTACGGCGACACGACTTACGGCGTGCCCAAGGGGCCGCTGGAAAACCCGTTCGACCCGGATTCTCCCGGCACCACCTACTACTGGCGCGTGTGCCCGCTCAACGACATCACCACATCCGACTCCGCATGCACCAACGGATACCGGTTCTTCAAGAACCTCAAGCCGCCCACGCAGAAAAGCCCGGTCAGCGGCGAGAGCATCTCCACCGAGGACATCACCTTCCAGTGGACCTCCACTCCGGGTGCGGCCAACTATCAGATTCGCATCTGCGAAGGCGGCGGCAACTGCGACGATTTCAACATCATTTACTACAACAGCGATGTGGACGGAGACGAGACTTCCGTGACCGTAACCTCCAGCGAGGTTGAATTTGAAAGCTGCGACACGAGCGTGGACCCGAACTGCACCTCCATGGGCGTGTACTCGTGGCAGGTGCGCGCCGTGGACTCGGAGGGCCATGTGTCGGGCCGCTGGGACAAAGTGCCCACGCAGAGCTTCGTGAAAGTGGGGCAGCCCGCTCCCAATCTCATCGCACCCTACAACGGCGCCATCCTGCAGCCCGACGAGGCTTCGCCCCTGTGCCGCGACATGTACAACAACCTGACATACAGCTACTCCATCTATTTCAACTGGGAAGAAATCGCCAACTCGGGCGGCTACAACATCCGGGTCATAGACATCAAGGCGACCCAGGACGCCGGGCAGCCCGTGATCGTGTATGACGGCGAAGTGAGCCAGGGCACCCTCCAGGTCGGCACCTGCAGCGGGGACGGCGCGATTCCCCTGGCTGCGGGACGCGAGTACGAATGGAATGTGGCCACGGCCAACGGGAGTTACTTCGACCCCACCAACGCCAGGCGCTTCGTCACCGGTCTGCCCGCACCCAACTCCCGCGCGCCCGAAGACGGCAAGCAGGTCATCCTGTCCCAGGACTGCGACGGCGCATCCAGCAAAATGTGCGTGCACTTTGAATGGAACGGCGGCACCTTCACTGACGGCGCGGGCAACACCGTGACCCTGCCCGGCGTGATCGGAGCTTCATCCTACGACATCGAAATCATCAACCAGCAGCAGGTTGTATACCACTGCGAGCGCGCCTACGCCGTGCCCGCGGACCCGCCCGCCCAGAGCTTCAAGAACCTGGTCACCACCTTCTGCGACTTGAGTTCCGAAGATGTGTTCAACAACGACACCTTCACATGGCGCGTGCGCGCGCGCGACTCCAGCAATGTGCTCACAGCCACGGGATACGGATACCCGAGCGCGTGGTCCCAGAACCGGCAGTTCACCGTGCTCATACCCGGCCCCATCCTGGCGTCGCCTCCGCCCCAGGGAGACACCTGTTATCAGGATCCGTCCATTGACGCCGTGGAGAGCGAATGCACCACCATGAGCTGCCAGAACCCGCAGTTCTTCTGGAGCCCGATCCCCTTGAGCACGGACGCCTGCTACCGCATCGAGGTGTCGGACACCGCGGACTTCCGCAACCTGCTGCGCGTGGCCAATTCCGTGGACAACGCCGCGGACTTCGTGTGCGAAGCCGGCGTGGGATGCAACTCTTACAAAGCGCCCATATCCAGCCCCATCCCCATGACCAACGGAGTCGTGTACTATTGGCGCATCGGCGCCAGCGTGCCGCCCGATGCGGCCGCGCCCTGCGGCACCACCTGGATTTACTCCGACACCCGCGCGTTCATCAAGCGGCCAAACGGCGGCCTCGGGCTTTCCTACTCCGCGGTCACACACCAGGGCGCTTCGTTCAGTTGGGGCCAGCCCAAAAACTGCCAGAACGACGCCAGCGAGCCGAAATCCGTTCCGTCCGTACCTCCAAACGGAGGGGAATTCCTCACCTATCTCGAACAGGGTTCCGCCATTCCCACTTCGTTCGGCCCGCCCTACAGGCATGTGCCGTCCACGCAGTACAGCCTGGACATCGCCGAGGGCTTGAGCGAACAGACCGACTACATCTTCTGCGTGGCTGTGGTGGACGACTCGTTCTACTTCACGGACGGCGGCCACCACGGCGTACGCGAGTGCGTGCTGTTCCACACGGCCGCAGCGCCCGAAGAGGGCGGTTGATGTCACGGCAGTTCAAACTGCAACAACGATTGCCAAAAGGCCTCCCGCACGGGAGGCCTTTTTCATTGCCTGGAATGGGTTTGAGAAAAATCACAACAGGGGGAAGTTGAAAGTGCCGGGCGGCCGCAAAAGCAGGTACAGGCACGCGGAAAACCGCCGCGTTCCCAGTCCCTGTTTTTGCTGCTTTTACGCTTTGTGCGCGACGGTTTTGCGGCGATAGCGCGCTGGCGGCGAATCCGTTATGTGATTTCATTTCGCAAAGGAATAATGCTTGATAAATTTCGCCCGTCAAGAAGTTGACTCGTGTTGCGCATGGCTGCGAAAAAACCGGGGACTGGGTCGTTTTCCGCAAGGAAAACGAAGCCTGTACCCATGATTTTTTCGCCCCCGCGCTTTTTCAACAGCCCCCACACAGTCCCTGTTTTTGCTGCGCTCACGCATTTTCGCAGCTTTAACAGGCGTAATCAAAGCCCCGGGAACGGCCGCTCTTCCAGGCCTTTGTTCACCATGTCCTGAATTGTGGCTTTGACCTGTTCCACATGGTTGCGCACCAGATCGGGATCGGACAAGTCGTCCTGTTTGTCCGAAAAGTCCATAGGCTCGCCGAAGTAGATGCGGTACTTGCTGGGCAGGGGCATGAAGCCGAGGAGGCCCAGCCACGGGAAGGTGGGGGTTATGGGGAAGTACGGCATGTTGAGCTTGTCGGCCAGCCACTCGATATTCTTGAACGCGGGGGCCTGCTCCTCGCCGCCGATCACGGCCGTGGGGATGATGGGGCAGCGGAACTTGATGGCGAGTTCCATGAACCCGAGGGTGAAGCGCTGCAACTGGTAGCGCTTATCCCAGGTCTTGCCCGAGCCTTTGATGCCCTCGGGGAAGATCATCATGAGCTTGCCGGCTTCGAGCAGGCGTTCGGCGTTCTCGGTCACGCCCACCACCTGGCCCACGCGGGTGAGGGTTGCGCCCACGAACGGCAGTGTGGGAAACCATTTCTCGATCATGGCGCGGCACATGCGCGGCTTTTCCATGTCGAGCAGGCACGCGATGGTTATCATGCCGCCGTCGAGCGGTATCTGGCCGCTGTGGTTCGAGATGATGAGCGCAGGTCCGGTCTCGGGCACGCGCTCCACGCCGTAGGCTTCCACGCGGAACCATTTCTCATACAGGAACAGGCCCGCGGCCAGGCTGCCCTTGAGATATTCCCGGCTCAAGCCGAATTCGTCGTAACCGGTGTCCCCTATCTCATCAATGTCCAGAAGATCAATTTTTTCCAGGTACTCCTCGGGCGCCTGTTCCGCCATGAATTTGAGGAGTTTGTCGGGGATTCTTTTCATGTCAACTCGGCTCCTTGCGTGGCGTCATTTGCACGGGATGCGGCTGTACGCGTGCGCGGGATTCGCAGCCACGCGCCATTTCTCGAACAGCATGCGATGGCGGCAGATGTCGCGGGATTCGAACCGGCCCTGGCGCACGGTGAAGATCCGGTGGTAATTCTGAATTGTGTCCGGCTGCGACACGCGCTCGTTGTAGCCTTCGAGGATGCGCTGAACATCGGGGTTGTGCCCGTTCACATCCCAGGTGTCTAGAGCCTTCTGGAGAATTTCGCGCTGCTTCTTCGAGTCGGGAAATTCGCTCCAGCCCTTGTCAATGCGCTGCACCACCTGCATGGCGGCGGCGTATGTGTGGCTTCCCTCCACGGTGGCGCTCATGGCGCCGTGCAGGGCGTGGGAATCGCTTTCGCGCGAATACATTTCCTTGCAGAAATTCCAGACCTTTTTCATGCCCGGATCCCGAGGCTCCACGCCGGGGCTGAACCAGGGGAACGAGCGGTACAGGCGCGCGGAGAAACCGCCGTGCCCGGTCAGCCGCGCGGTGTCCTGCATGCACCCGCGCAGGTAGCGCTCGTCCTGGGGCATGAGCGTGACCCTGAACAATGTCACCAGCACGAACACCGCGGCCAGCGCGGCCGCAAGTCCGGCTGCAAGTTTCGCCGGAGACAATGATTCCGCAGCCTGTTCCTCGATATCCCGGTCCACCTGTTGTCCGCTCATTGTGCGCTCCATGCTCCAATCTCGAATTGGATCATTATACCGCACAAAGGCGCGCGGGCACAGGGGCGCGCGCGCGATTCCCGCGGCGCGCCGCGCATCATTTACCGTACATGTCTTCGATGAGGTCTTTGTACTTGTCCAGAATGATTCTCTTTTTGAGCTTCATGGTGGGCGTGAGTTCTCCGGTTTCCTGCGTGAACTCGCCGGGGACCACGCGGAACTTTTTGATGCGCTCATAGCGCGCCAGGGCGCTGTTCTTTTCTTCAATGTCCTTTTCGAGTTGCGCGAGCACGGCCGGGTGCGCATCGAGGGGTTGCGAAGCGTCGAGTCCGTGCTCGGACGCGAACCGCGCCAGGGCTTCGCAGTCCAGGGTCAACAGCGCGGTAAGGTATGGCCGCGCGTCGCCCACCACCACGGACTGGTTGACCAGCGGGATGGAGGTGAGCAGGAATTCGAGGTTCAGCGGCGCGATGTTCTTGCCCCCGGAAGTAATGATCAGCTCCTTGATGCGGCCGGTGATGTGCAGAAATCCCTCGTCATCGAACGAACCCATGTCGCCGGTGTGGCACCAGCCGTTGCGCAGGGTTTCGTCCGTGGCCTGCGGGTTCTTGAAATATCCGGGAAACACATTGGGGCCGCGCACCACGATCTCGCCGGAGTCCGTGATGGCCACCGCCACGCCCGGCAGGGGCCTGCCCACGGCGTCGTAGCGGATTTCATCCAGCGGAATCTGCGTGGCCGGGGCCGTGGTTTCGGTCATGCCCCAGGCCTGAATCACGGGCATGCCCATGGCGGTGAAGAACTCGGCGATTTCCGGGGCCA
>JAGUYV010000212.1 GCA_020061125.1 bacterium
CGCCCAGGGCCGCACCGCCCAGCAGGAACACGGCCAGCAGGGTTGCGCCCGCCATGGCCGGCAGCCGGGTATACGCATATTTCACGGCCGCGGAAAAATTCGCGGCTTTGCCTTCGTACAGATCGCGCGTCATGACCATCGCGGACGCCACGAACGGCATGTTGATCAGAAAGGTCACAGCGCACAGAATGGCGTAATACAGGACCGAGATGCGGTCATTCAGGGAAAATGCGGGCGCCGGGGCCGCGGGGTTTCCAAGCAGCGCGGCGTTCAGGGAAACGGTCATGGCCACGGTAAGCAGATACAAAAACGCAAAGGGAACAAGCAGCAGAGGACATTTTGCCATGAACGCCGCGGAGCGGGCCGCGGACGACAGCGCTCCGGCCTTGTGCAGGGTTCTCGCGGCCCGGTTCTTGATGCTGTCCACATTGTCCCTGATGCGCTCGGCATACGCGCCCTGGGTGTCCATTTCCCGCGCCATGTCGAACGCGGCCTCGGCCTGGATGTCCATGTTGCGCGCCTTGTAGCATTTGGCGAGCCGGTAGATGACATCAACCTGTGAGGGATTCAGTTCCAGGGAGCGCTTGAACACGGCTGCGGCTTCGGCGTAGCACTCCATTTTGTAATAGGCGTCGCCGATACGCGCGTATCCAAGATAAAAACCAGGGTGGAGCTGGATGGCTTTCTTGAAATGCTCGATGGCCGCGGCGTACTGGCCCGCGGCCATGGCCTGGTTGCCTTCGAGGAGGTGGGGGATGAAAGCGGCCTTGCGCTCCGCAGTCTGAATCCGCGGATCGTCAAGCGGCCGGTCGTAGCGTCGCTCAAACGGCATGGAACGCCTTTCCAGACCGCCCCGCGGCGCGGACCGCGTCAGTGGGTCTCGTCCGCAAACACCGATGGGCGTCCCACGCCGTGGTAGGACAGGCCGTAGCGGCGGACAACCGCGGGGTCGTAGATGTTGCGGCCGTCAAACAGGTGCGCGCCCGCCATTACGCGCTTGAGCCGCGAGAAGTTCAACTGGCGGAACCGGTTCCATTCAGTGAGCACCATCACGGCGTCCGCTCCCGCGGCCGCGTCGTATTCGTCCTCGCAGAACGACGCCTGCAATCCGCTGCGGCGCACATTGTCCATGGCCATGGGATCGTACACCTGAACCCGGGCGCCGCGCTCCTGTAGCAGGGCGATGATGTGCAGAGCGCTGGCCTCGCGGATGTCGTCCGTGTTGGGCTTGAACGACAGGCCGAGAACTCCGATCAGCTTCCCGTCCAGCGTGCCAAGCACGCTTTCAGCCTTGTCCACGAACAGCACTGGCTGCGTGCGGTTCACGGCGATGGTGCCCTCGAGAATCTGCATCTCCGCGCCGAATGCTTTTGAGACATTCAGCAGAGACTCGGTGTCCTTGGGGAAGCACGACCCTCCGTAGCCCACGCCCGCGCGCAGAAACCTGGAGCCGATGCGGTCGTCCAGGCCCATGCCCCGGCGCACTTCGTCCACATCCGCGCCCACTTTCTCGCACAGGTTGGCAACGGAATTGATGAACGACACCTTGGTGGCCAGGAACGCGTTTGACGCGTATTTGATCATCTCGGCGCTGCGCACGCTGGTGATGATCATGGGCTTTTCCAAGATGCTGTACAGTTCGATGAGCTTCATGGCCACCTGCTGGTTGGGCGCCCCGATCACGATGCGGTCCGGATTCAGGGCGTCGGCCACAGCCTGGCCCTCGGACAGAAACTCGGGGTTGCTCACCACATGGATGTCCAGCTCGGGCGGCTTGTGGCGGACTATGATTTCGCGCACCAGATCGCCCGTTCCCACCGGAACCGTGCTCTTGTTAACTATTATCTTGTAATTGTTGTAATTTTTGCCAATCTCCGCGGCTGCGGCCTCGACCTGGCCCAGGTCGGTTTCCCCGTTTTCTTTGGGCGGCGTGCCCACGGCGATGAAGATGATCTCGGACGCTTTCACGGCCTCGCCCGTGTCCGTGGTGAACGATAGGCGCCCGTCTTCCATGTTGCGCTCCACCATCTCGCGCAAGCCAGGCTCAAAAAACGGCATTTTCAGATCCTTGAGCATGGCGATGCGCTCGGGCATTTTGTCCACGCAAATCACATGGTTTCCCAGTTCCGCAAACACCGCGCCAGTGACCAGGCCCACATAACCCGTGCCGATGACAGCTATATCCATGGCGTAACGCTCCCAATTAATCAGGGGATGAACCCCTGCCGGATTCCCGTCCAGAAAAGGAATTATAGCAAAAGCAAACCTGAAAACCAATTTGCGCACGCCGCAACCGCACCGCAACTGCTATAATGGATGAAACCGATGGGGCTGTTGAAGACGCCTTCGCTTTCAGTGGAGTTGGCTCATCCAGGCGCAAGGCTGCGAAAAACCGGGGACTGGGGGGCTTTCCGCAAGGAAAGCGTTGCCTGTCACCAGCATTTTTTCGCCCCGCGCAATTATTGAACAGCCCCGCCGTGCGCCGGATTTTATCTTGATGCCGGGCCGCCGTCGGGAGGGAACCGGGCCGTGTACTACCCCCACACCGCATTCCTTGTGCTCACCACGGCATGCAACCGCCGGGACACATGCGAACACTGCTTCTATAATGTGGAGCCGGAACGCAACATTGCGGGAGCGCCGGACACCCGGCAGGCAGAGGCCCTGATTGAAAATCTGCGCCTGTCGGGCCTGCGCACCATCGTTTTCACGGGCGGCGAGCCGACCCTGCGCCCGGACCTGCCCGTGCTCGTGGACAAAGCCTCCCGCTTCAGCCTCGAAACCGTGCTGCTCACCAACGGCGTGCTGCTGAACGGGGATCTGGTCACGGAGCTTTCCGACAAGGGCCTGGGCGCGACCATAGTGAGCCTGTCCCAATTCGACCTCACCGAGCGCCGCGCCGCCAATGTTCTGGCCGAACACTCGCGCATGCCCTTTTCCTTCATTTTCTGCTTCAGCAAAAAAACCTACGAGCGCATACCCGACGCCATCCAGTTCGCGCGCGACTACATGGCGCCCATCATCTTCCAGCCCGCGTACATTCCCGCGGGGCACGAGCGCGAACAGGAATTGAGCATGCTCGCCGTGGACGCCTTCGAGTGGGGCCGCATCTACACCATGCTGCGGCCATGGGCGCGCGCCGCGGGATACGAAAATTACCTGAAGCTCATGCACGCCTCATACACCGGCAACGGAGCGCGCCCGCCCCGCTGCGCCATGAGCGGCAACGCCCTGGTGGTGGACGCCGACGGCCGCGTGTACCCGTGCTTCCACCGCAGGGAACTGGACTGCGGCTGCGCGTGGGACAACGGGTTCCCGCACGCCCTGGCCGCCTGGCGCGAAACCGTGGCCCCCACCCGCGATGCAAGCTGCTTCGGCGGCCACTGCCTTAGCCTCCACACAGGCGTCTGAACGCGGCGCGCCCCAACCAAAAACCGTTTCTGACTTCTCTCGCAAACCACAAAAAAACAAGCCCCCTGTGAAGGGGGCTTGCAGTGTTGCGGGATGGAAACGGGCTTACGCCCGTTCATGAAGTCGTGGCGCCATCAATAGTAACCGCAGGTCACGCTGCCAGCCGTGGCGGGCGGCCCGGAGACCGCAGCGGCGGCGGGACTGGTGATGGAGAAAACGCCCAGATACTGCTGGGGAGAAGAACCGGAATCGGGGGTCGCCGTGGATGTGTCGGCCACGCCCGCGCCCGCTGCGTTGTTGCCAGCGAGATATACGCCGTCCAGGCTGGCCTTGTAACTGGAGCCTCCGTAGATGCCAATGCCCGTATTGTCCACGACATTGGTATTCGACACGCTTATGCCCGTCTCGTAACCGTAGGAATACAGATAGAGGCCCGTGGCGCAGTTCTGTGCAAAACGCGATCCCGTGATGTTCAGAGAACCGCTTACGGCGGAGTAGTAGTAAATCCCGGCGCTGTTGTTGAAACTTGCGTCACAATTCGTGATGGTGTTTGCGCCGTTCATGCCGTATAAATACAATCCCGCTCCCATGCTGTTGTTGAACACGCAACCGGAAAGCGTCAGATTCGTGAACGAGTCGAATGATCCTCCATAGTAACCCGCGTTGGTGACGGAGCAATTCGTGCAGCTCACATCCGTTATGTTGTAGGCTTGAATTCCGTTGTCTGCGGAATTGGTGATAGCCAGATTGGTGATGGCCAGGTTGCTGACATCATTGAGTGAGAGCGCGGTATTGAGTGAACCGTCAATCGCGATGTTGGACAACGAATTGCTGGCCCCTGACAAGTAACTCAATGACATGCCGTCGAAACGATCGATAGCTCCGGAAGCGTAGGAAATGGAAATGTCGGACATTGAGAAATTGCTTGAGATATCCGCCACTGAAACGGTGGCGGAGGACATCAATTGAACGCGAGCAATTCTGCTGGCTGCCGCGGAGAGCCTGCGACCCATGCCCATGTTCTGGGGCGCTGCCGCGTTGGTAATGGACACATTGGAGACCGACGGGGCGCTGCCGGAAATCATGATTGCGTAAGAGGGATACTCGATGTTGGCGTACTGCAGGGCGCTGCCGGTTGAACTGCTGGTGAAGTAAATGCCGCCCGAGTATCCGGCGCCATAGGAGAGCGAACCGGCCGAGAGCGTGAAGGTGATCGGACTTGCGGCCGTTCCCACGGCGTTAAGCGTGCCGTCAATTCTGATGCCGTTCAAGGTCGTGTCGCCGTAACCAATCAAATCGCTGCCCGCATTGGGATAATCGAACTGGACGATCACGCCCGGTTCAATGGTGAGGGTCACGCCCGGGTCCACCTGAATCTGGCCGGCCACGATGTAGGGGCTGCCCGCGAGGGTCCATGTGGTGTCGGCCGTGATGTTGCCCGCGGCCACATTGGTCGAGTGGCCGCACACGGCGGTGATCGCGCCTGCGTTGTAGCAGGTGTCAATGGTGCCGGCGTTGCCGTCGTCGCATTCCGTGTCCGAGAAGCACGCCGCATTGACGACATTGGAGCATGTTGCGGAAGTGGTGCCGCCGTTGGTGCAGGTGTCGGTGGTGTCCGGATTCGCGTCGTCGCAGTCCGGGTCCGAGATGCAGACCACGCACACGGCCGAGAGCGTGCCGCCGTTCATGCACACGGGCTGGCTCGTGGTGCAGTCGGCGTTTGTGTTGCAGGTATAGGGCGTGTTGGAGCACACGGCGCTTGTTGTGCCGGGATTGGAGCAGGTGTCGCTGGTGGCTGCGCTGCCGTCGTCGCAGTCCGTGTCCGCGCTGCACACCGCGGACACCGTGATCAGGGCCGAGGCGCTCAAGGTTCCGAATGTGGCGGTGACTTCACCGGACCCCACGCCCGATGCGGAGAACACGCCACTGGAATCCACGATGCCGATGGCGGAAGTCACGGACCATGTGGGGGATGCGAACACGGGCTGGCCCTGGCTGTCGGTGAGCGCGGCCGTGAAGGTCTGCGTCGCGCCGTAAACCAGGGTTGCGGACTGGGGCGACACGGAAATGGCGGTGGCCGCGGCGAGCTGATCGAGGATGCCGATGACCTGCTCTGCGCTCACGGCCTCGTAGTCGCCGTTCTGCGCTAGGTATTCCACTCCGATGTCAATGAGGGCCAGGGTGTCCGCGCTGATTTCATGCAGTTCCTTGCCCTGCTGTTCGGCGTAGGCGATGGCGATGTTGGCAACGGCCGTGGTGCGGGAGTTGGCGTTCACGCTTGTTGTGACGCCCGGCTCCACCTGCGGGATGATGGCCTTCACGATTTCCGTGGCCCCGCCCCAGTTGGCTTCAGCCACGATCAGATGATTGACGCCGATGGGGATTTCGAGCACGCGCGCCACGGCGTAGCCCTGCTCAAGGCTCACATCTATTGTTTGAACGATGGGCGTGAACGGCTCCCCGGTTTCGGAGTACACGCCGCTGATAGTTATTGTCACGGGAATGGTTGTGGTTGTTTGCGCCGCGGTGCGTCCTGCCGTGCGGCCCGTGAGGGTGACGGCGGCTGCTACTTTGCCGCTGGTGGCGCC
>JAGUYV010000024.1 GCA_020061125.1 bacterium
CCCCCCGCAAAATCCACGACCACGACCGCTTCATCGCCGAGGCGCGACGCACGGCCCCGGACTCCGTGGATCTGCACGGCATGCGCGCCGCCGAAGCCCTCGAGGAACTCGACCGCCAGCTCGAAGTCGCGCACCTGGCCGGACTCGACCGCGTGGCCGTGAAGCACGGCATCGGCACCGGCGCCCTGCGCAAGGCCGTAAACGAGCACCTGGCCAACCATCCCCTGGTGCGCCGTCTCGAACCCGCGGCCCTGTCCCAGGGCGGCATCGGCGTCACTTTCGCCATTCTCAAATAATTGATTTGTGTCCCGCGCGAATCAGATGCGCGTTGGCATGAGCAGGTTGCGCTGGAGCGAGTCCACGGAGTCGAAGAACTCGAACGAGGGCACATTCTTGGCAGCGCCCAGGAGTTTGTCGCGGAACTCGTCTTTTGCGCCGATGAGCTTGATGCGCACGCTGCGCTTGAACCGGCCGAGCTTGCGCGCCAGGTAGTCGCCGGCCTCGGGCGTGATGTCCTGCACCTGCGCGAAATCCAGAACCACGGTGGATTTGCTGCGCGCGAGCTTCTTGATGCGGCGCTTGATGAGGCGTGCGCGGCGGCGGTCTATGTCGCCTTCCAGCGACACGAATGCGGCGCGGGTCTTCAGTTCGTAGGCCGTGGAAATTTTGAGCCGCATGGTTTCGTATTTCTCAAGGGCGCTGTCCTTGATGCGGCGCTTGTATTCGACGAGGCGCTCGGTGGCCTGCGAGGCGTCGAATTCGTAGCCGCGCGCGCGCGCCCAGTCCGAAATTTGGTCCTGGTGGCTGTGCAGCCACGCGCTGAAATCGCCGGACGCGCGGGCGGCCTTGCGCACCAGGCCGCTGCCCAGGATGCGCAGGGCGGCGTTGAGGCTGTCCAGGCGCACGGCGAACTTGAGGGCCTGGCGCCAGGAGTAGAACTGGAGCATGCCCCAGAGGATGCCGCGCTGGAGCTGATCGGGCGTCATGTTCATGGGCTTGTACACCACATGGTGACCGTCGTACAGGCGCCAGTCGTGGGTGAAGATGCGGCCGGCCATTTCGAGTTCGTGCGCGGTCTTGGTGCCGGGCAGCGGGGTGAGGGCCAGGAACTGCACGGTGTCAATGCGCATGCGGTTGGCGAAGCGCAGGGTCTCGCGGATGGTCTCGGGCGTGTCGTCGTCCGCGCCGAGCATGAACATGCCGTGCACGCGCACGCGGTGATTGTGCAGAGTTTCGATGGCGAAGCGCACATCGTCCACATCCTGGCGCTTGTTGAACCGCTCCAGGGTTTTGGGGTTCACGCTCTCGAAGCCGATGTACACGCGCGTGCAGTTGGTCTCGCGCATAAGCTCCATGAGTTCGGGCTGTTTTGCGATGTCCACGCGGGTCTGCGCGCTCCAGGACTTGAGGCGGATGCCGCGCTCCTTCATGCGCGTGAGAAGCTCGAAGGTGCGTTTGGGCGCGGCCGTGAAATTGTCGTCCACGAAGAACACGCGGCGGCCGTTGTAGCGTTCGAGTTCGTCGAGCACATTCTCGATGCTGCGCGTGCGAAACCGGTGGCCGAACATCTCGGTGACCGAGCAGAAGGTGCAGTGGAACGGGCATCCGCGCGAGGTCTGCACCGGGATGATGGGCATTTTCTTGCCGAAGTGTATGGTGTTCAAATCCGGAGGAGGCAGGGTGTCGAGATCGCACACCAGGGGGCGGTCTTCGGTGCGGACCATGCCGGTGTTGTCATAAAAGGACAGGCCCTTGATGGCGTTCAGGTCCGCGCCGTCGCGGAGCGCGTCCACGAGTTCGGGGAAGGTCTCGTCTCCCTCGCCGCGCACCACGATGTCGCAATAACACAGGGCTTCCTCGGGCACGAATGTCACATGCGGGCCGCCCATGACCACGGGCTTGCCCATGCCCCGCGCGAAGGACGCGATTTTGTAGGCTTCGCCGGCGGTGCTGGTGGTGGCGGACACGCCCACCAGGTCTGCCTCGCGCAGCGCGCTCATGGGCACGGCCTCTCGCTCCTGCACGAACACATCCACAGCGTAGCCGCGGCCCCGCAGAATGCGCGCCATCAGCGGCAGTCCAAGCCGCGGCACGGTGAAAGCGCTGTATATGTGGTATCCGGGAGCGCGCGGCTCCACGAGCACGATGCGTTCAATCCGTCGTTCTTGCTGCGTAATCATGATATTAGGCTCTCTTTCGCGGAACTCGATTTTTAATAATGTTCTATGCTCTCATTATACTCGACATTTCGGGGACGCGTCTGTAGTTTTGCAATAATGGAAATTATGGCGTGTTGCGAGGAGCGCCGGGCAGCGGCTCGGCCACCAGGTCGTAATGCGTTGCGGCTTTCACGCGCGCGCGCACAAACGCGCCGGGCGTGTGCCTGCCTTTGACGAACACAAAGCCGTCCACATCCGGCGCATCGCGGAAGCTGCGGCCCGCGCTCATGCCCGGATCCCGCGACGGCCCTTCCATCAGAACCTCCAGCTCGCGCCCCACCCACTCTTTGTTTTTCTCAAGCGAGATTTCGCTCTGCAGGGTCATGAGCCGGTCCAGGCGTTCGCGCTTGACCGCCTCGCTGACCTGGCCCTGCATGAACGCGGCCGGGGCCTCCGGCTCGGGTGAATACCGGAACGCGCCCAAACGGTCGAACCGCGCCTCGCGCACAAAATCCAGCAGCGCGCGGAAGTGCGTCTCGGTCTCGCCGGGGAAGCCCACCATGGCGGTGGTGCGGATGCACGCGCCGGGCATGAGTTCGCGCGCGCGCTTGATGGCCCGCAGCACCTCCGCCGGGTTCTCGGGCCGGTTCATGGCGCGCAGGATGTCTGGGTGCGCGTGCTGGATGGGCATGTCGAGGTAGGGCAGCGCTTTGGGCGTGTCCGCGAGCGCGGCCAGAAGGGCCTCGTCCACGCGCGCGGGGTGGCAGTACATCACGCGCAGCCACG
>JAGUYV010000477.1 GCA_020061125.1 bacterium
ATCCAGGCCCATGCCGCGCGCGTAACCGGTCGCGCCTTTTTTCATGGCCCGCACGCAGAAGCCGGGGTCCTCTTTCTCCTCGCTGCCGCGTAGCTGATTGTTTTCAACCGTGACCGTGATCACGCGCTCGGATTGCAGATATGCTTCGGCCATGTCCGCGCCAGCAGCCGTGGCCGCGCGGCACGCGTCCCGCGCCATTTCCAGAATGTCGCCGGGCAGAAACTCATTTGTGTCGGACATTGCAGTGAACGGCTCCATAGGTTTTTCCCATTGTATTTGCCTGCGGGAAAAAACGCCACCCGCGGCGGAAACAGGGGCATGAAAAAGGCCCGCGCAATGCGGGGCGCGGACCGGGCTGCATCAAAGGATTCGGCATGGTGTTCAGTTCGCCGGAAACACGATTTCCAGCGCTTTGTAGTCCGGATGCTGCTTGAGTTCGTACGGTTCAAAAAGTCCGTAGCTGAAGTGCTCGCCGGCGTAGATGATCTGGAAATCGCCCACGGGTTCGTGGTCGCGATTCACGGCCGCAGCCTGCGCTCCGGACACCCCGTGCGCGGCGCCGCGGTTAATGAACGCCCAGTAGGAATGCCCTGCTGGGAAGTGATGCACGATGCGGGCAGGCTCGAGGGAGAGCGGGAACGCGGCCGGGAGGGACACGGGCGCGGCCACTGGCACGATGACCGTGTCGCCGGGCATGAGCCGCATTCCGGGGTCGTGGCTGAAAAGAGAACCCCACAGATGCAATGCGCCCGCGTAATCCACGCGGAAAATGCCGATGATGGCCTCGCCGCGCGCCACGGGCAGTTCATTCCCGGCCGCGGGCCAGCCGGTCTCGGGGTTGTCAATCACTCCTCTTGTGCCGTCCGCGATCGTGTGGCTGACAGGCATGAATCGGAACTCGTGGTCGAATTGCCCGTGCAGAGCGCCGTCGGCCGCGCGTGCGGCGCACGCGAAACACAGCAACAGGCACAGGATCGGCAGAAAGGTCTTTCTCATGGCGCGTTCATTCTCCGTAAATCGTCAGATGTAGGGTTCCAGGTTCATGACGAGCCAGAACAGTTCCTTGGAAATTCCCGCGGCATCCACGGCCGGTCCCAGGGATTGCTTGTTGCCCGTGCTGGCTTTCATGGTTGTGTAAATGTCGTTCAGGCTGGTGAGGCCCGCGAATTTGGTGGTGTTGTTATTGATGTAGTTCTGGATGGCCGTGAGCACGGCGTCGAGCACGGGCAGGGATTTCTCGAAATGGGTTTCGAGCAGGTCCACGACTTCGTCCTGTGTGGGGCAGTTGCCTCCGAGGTTGTTGAAGTTGATGGGTAGCCCGACATTGTCGCATTGCATGCTGCCGTAGTATTTGTCGTACAGGGCCATGGCCTTGGTGACCGTGGGTGCGGTGAGGTAATTGTCGAGCTTGTCCTGAACCTGCGCGCGGGAGCCGTCGGTGTCCCCGAGGTCGTGCGCCAGTTGCATGAGGTCGCGGGTCTTGTCCCGAGAATCCATTCCGAGCGGGTCCAGAAGCGCGTGCCAGTTGTTCTGGAAGGTTGCGTCCGCGTAAGCCGGGACCCAGTTGTCGAGCACCGCACCCATGCTGGCCGTGCTTTCGGAGGATTCGCCAAGTTCGCCGAGGCAGTAGAGGAGACCGCTGACCATGGCCCAGGCCTGGAACCGGTTCGCGGACGCGTTCTGCGCGAACACATTCAGCAGCATCCCGATCGTGTTGTCGTAGCCGCTTAGGGCGGAAGTCATTTTGGACGCATCCACCAGTGAGGACAGGGCTGCGGCCTGCGTGGCGATCACGCCCTGGTATCCGGCTCTCATGTTGATGAGAATGTCCTGCACATCCGAGTTCGTGAAGGTTTCGGTGTGCATGGAGATGTTGATCTGGAGATTGACGGCTCTGATTTTTTCGAGGTCGGAAGAGAACGAGGCCTTGTAGGCGAGCAGGGCCTGTTCCAGCTTGGAGAACAGTTCCGTGGCTTCGGCGGATGAACTGATGGCGCCCAGGGACGCGCCCGTGGCGCTGCCCATGGCGATGACCGCGTCAATGTTCTCGTCTGGCTGGTCCGGGGCGTAGTGCTTGAGCATTTCGCGCGTGGACGCCGAATCCGTGTCAACTTTGTACCCGAGTTCCAGGCGCTCGACGAGCGAGGCGGCCGTGGCGTCGGAGATGTTGAGATTGCCGATGGCGTTGACCACGCAGGTTTTCTTTGCGTCGCCCTCCTGCATGGTTCCGCAGGAGTTAAGCACGGATTCCATGGCGGTCATGAGCGCTTCGGCAGCCTGCGCGGTGAGTGAGGAGCGGATGTCAATGCTTTCCTGGGCGAACATGGCCACGGCCGGAATCACGGCGTTGGTCAGGGATTTGCCGGGGTTGTACATCCAGAGCAGACCCTGCGCGGACGAGGTTTCATCGCCCGCTAGTCCTGTGCGGTTGGAGCTGACATTTTCGAGGGGATAACGGATATTGGAGTTTGCGCCCAGAGTGGAGCCGGAGGGCACGGCCTCGATGACCACATTGGCGCTCGAGGCGTTTCCGATGTTGACGGTGATGTTGAAAGTACCGCTCGCGTTGGTGGCGTCGGTGGCGGCGTTGATGGGCGTGCGGTCCGCGTCCCCGAGGATGAACGCCACGATGGGGGTGTTCGCCAGAGGCGCGCCCGCGGTGCGGCCCGCCACACGGCCCGCAGCGGTCGTGGACATGGTTCCTGATAAAGACAGCGTGGTGGATGTGGTGGGGGTGGTGGTTCCGCCCGTGGGAGCGGGCGTTGATGTGCCGCCGCCTCCGCCGCCTCCGCCGCAACTGCTGATTGCAATGCTCATGGCCAGCGCGCATGCTACGGCCATTATGCGGTTCCATTTCATGGGTTTCATCTAACGCCTCCGTAAATCATTATGGGTCCCATATATAGTTTAGATGATACTTCTTATTCAAGTCAAACTCGCTGAAATTGTATATACATTGTTACAGTAACAACAGAGGTTGAATTTTGCCACGGGCGTCATTTCATGCGGAATTCAATGGCAGCGTATGTGATGATTTCAAGAGTCAAGGTGGAGTCCTGCACATAGGTGATGCGGTTCCGGTCCGGGGTGAGAATGCGGGCGGACTGCGCGCCCGGCACGCACAGGCGCATGTGGCTGGGTCCCTGGAATCCCGGAAGAAGATGCACGGCGTGAGCCACGATGCGGCGGCATGATTCATCACTCCAAAGGCGCACGGCGATGTACGGGGGCGCTTCCACCGCCAGATCGTCTCCGGCGCGCTTGCGCAGTTCCTGCACAGCGCCGAATATCGTTTCCCATTGTTCCGGAACGGTCACCCGCGGATAGGACTCCAGCGCACGCGCGACACGGCCCGGCACGGGAATGCGGTGCTGCATGTAGGGAGCGGGTGAACCGTTGTGCCGCGCCTCTGCCTGGCGCAGCCCGGCCACGCGTGGCGCTGGAGGTTCGAAAATCGCTGCGTCAAGAGTCTCGCTATTGCCATCGGGCGACCATACGGGAGCAGGGCCGATGAACAGCAGCCGTACGCCGTTTTCGCGCAACATCTCGGTTTCCTGGTTTGAAAATTTGATTCCCGGAGGGACGATCAGTCCCTTGATGTGGCGAGGCGCGCCACGCTCCAGTTCGGCTCTGGCCACCACGCGGAACGGCGCGTGCAGTTCCGACAGGGTCGCGTGCATGGCCAGAAAACCGTGCGCCGGACCGCGCCCGCCTCTTACCCATGAATCGGGGTCGTAAAGCAACCCTGTGAACGCGAACGGCGCCAGATTTTCAAAAACCTCGGGTGCGGAATCAATCCAGTTCCAGAGCGCGCCCAATGAAGCGCGATGCGGTTCGAATCTCTCTTGCACAAACGAGGCCGGGGCCATGGTTTCGGGATCGAAAAACACGGACGCGCGCGGGGCCGAGGCAGCGCCGCATGAAGCCGCTTCTCCAAGAACCGAGCGCCAGAGCAGCGTCCCCGGAGGCGCTTCCAGGCGCGGTCCTGCATGCCACGGAATGGTTGCGATATCGCAACAATGCTCCGTGGCGGACAGAATTTCGAGCGTGGCCGCATCGTATGCAAGCCCGGATTTGTTGAAATCAATAAGCCCATTGGTTTCTGCGAGAATGGTATGGCAATGTTTTGCAATCTGATGCGTATCGGCTCCGAAAATTACAGCGGCGTTTGCTTGCATTGGATGCAGAAGACTCGCGGCCGTGATCGCGCCTGGCGCGGCTTTTTCAATAGCCGCAGTCCAGCCGGAGATTGCGTTCGTGGTTGCGCGAGCGCGCCAGGCTGCAAATTTGTAAAAAAGGTCCGGCCCGGTATCGTGGCGGGGCGGAAACGCTTTGGCGTGCGGCTCTCCCGTTTCGCGCGCAAACGCTTCACGGCAGCGCGGGCAGGCGCATCCGA
>JAGUYV010000388.1 GCA_020061125.1 bacterium
CGGACGCCCCGGCCGCATGTGCAGCGCAGCAGGCCGCGCGCGCTTACGGAGCGTCCGCGGCGCCGCAGGACGCTTCCGCGCTGCCGGATCTCGAAATCCATGGCGGACGACAGGAGCAGCAGTTGCCGCCCGGCAACAAGGCCGACGAGTACCTTGACATGCTGCAGCGCCTCAAGGCCGAGTTCGAGAACTTCAAGAAACGCACACGGCGCGAGAAGGCCGACACCATCAGGTTCGCAAACGAGGAAGTCCTGCGAAAAATTCTGCCAATCCTGGACAACCTCCAGCGCGGCATCTCCATGGCCGGAGAGCAGGGCATGTCCGAAGACATGCTCAAGGGCATGTCCATGGTGGCGCGGCAGCTTGAGGATCTGATTGCGGACTACGGTGTGGTTCCGTTCGAATCCCTGAACGAGCCGTTCGACCCCAACCGCCACGAGCCTATGACTATGGTGGATCGGGACGATGTCGAGGACAACACCGTGGTGCAGGAACTGGAACGCGGATACATGATGCACGATAAGGTGCTGCGCGTGGCCCGTGTCATCGTGTCCCGGAAACCGGCGGCTGCGGACGCCGGGCAGGACCCCGGCGGCGGGGGTGGGGGTGAATAGCCCATGGCGCGTGATTATTACGAAACCCTCGGCGTGAAGAAGAACGCCACCAAAGAGGAAATCAAGAAGGCGTACCGCCGCATGGCGCGCAAGCACCATCCGGATGTGAACCCCAATGATTCCTCGGCCGAAAAGCGTTTCAAGGACATCGGGGAAGCGTATCAGGTGCTGTCGGACGACGCCAAGCGCCAGCAGTACGACATGCTCGGGCACGATGCGTTCACCGGCGGCGCCGCAGGCCACGGTTACGGCAGCGGGCAGGCCTACGATTATTCCGGCGGGTTCGACTTTGGAGGCGGCGGGTTCTCTGACATTTTCGAGAATCTGTTTGGAGGCGGCCGCGGCCGCGGCTCACGGCGCGGGCAGGCGCAGCCTTTTGGTCCCCAGCGCGGGCAGGATGCTTACGCCAACATGGCCGTAACCTTCGATGAAGCGTTTCGCGGAGCGGCGCGCGAGATATCGCTCGAAGTGGGCGAGCCATGCGGCGCTTGCGGCGGATCGGGCGTCAAGGCCGGGTCCAAACCGTCCAAGTGCGGCATGTGCGGGGGCAAGGGGCAGGTGTCTCTGGGCCGCGGCATGTTCAACCTGTCGCAGACCTGCCCGCAGTGCGGAGGAACGGGACAGGCCAACGCCAACCCGTGCCCGTCGTGCTCGGGGCAGGGCGTGCGGCCCGCAGTCAAGCGGTTCTCCGTGAAAATCCCGCCGGGCGTGGACAACGGGTCCAAAATCCGGCTTGCGGGCAAAGGCTCGCCCGGACAGCAGGGCGGCCCCCCGGGGGATCTGTACATCATCACCAGCGTGGGCGGGCACAGGCTCTTCGAGCGCAAGGGCAGCAATCTGCATTGCGAAATTCCCATCACCATTGTGGAAGCGGCCCTTGGAACTCTGCTCGAAGTGCCAACTCCCGAGGGCAAATCCTCGATAAAAATCCCTCCGGGCACGGACAGCGGCAAGACCTTCCGCCTACGCGGCAAGGGATTCCCCTCATTGCAGGGCCGCGGCCGCGGCGACCTGTATGTGCAGGTAAAAATCGTGACACCGAAAAATGTTCAGGACAAAGAACGCAGGCTGCTCGAAGACTTTGCGCGCCTGCATCCCGAGGACCCGCGCGCGGACTACCGGTACACGGACTGATGCGCGCGGCGCATGCGAAGGGTGAGGCCCATGGTTGAAGTGGACAAAGACAAACCCGTTTATGTGATAAGCGTTGTGGCGGAAATGCTCGGCACCACGCAGCAGCAACTGCGTATCTATGAAAAGGAAAAGCTGGTGATTCCGCGCCGCACTTCGCGCAACACCCGGCTGTACTCGCAGCGCGATGTGGAACTATTGCAGAAAATCACCACCCTGCACCAGGATCTGGGCGTGAATCTGGCGGGCGTGGAAGTCATTCTCAACATGCGCCGCCGCATGGAACAGATGCAGAACGAATTCGAAACATTCGTGCAGGAAGTCCAGGTCCGTTTCGGCGTGGACCTGCGCCGCGGGCAGGACGAGGAATGCACGGATCTGATCCCCCTGCCGTCCCGGCGCCAGATCGTGCCCGTGCGCCGCGCCGCGGCCGCTCCGCCTCCGCCCAAGCCCCGCACAAGAGGTTTGCTCAAGGGAGAATAATATCCCCGCGGCGTTTCCAGCAGTTCATAACGGTTATTTGCGGGAGTTGCGCGCGTTTGGACACGCCCTGCGTTTAGAACTCGTCGTCCAATTCCGCGGTTTCGCGCCGCGCGCTTTTGGCGTGCAGCAGCATGATGAGCCGGTCCATCACAGCGAACGCGAAAAACTGGAATCCCAGAAGAACCAGAAACGCGCCCGTGACCACCGCGCTCCAGTGAACATTGACTTTGCCGGTTGTCACATAATCCGCGATGGCGTTCCTGTTGATGGCCAGCGAAGACAGCACGCATGCGAACGACAGAACGCTCATGAATTTCCAGTTCAGCGCGGAAAATACGGAATCCAGAGCCTTGAAGGCGCTTGGGCGCGGCGTGTGCACCAGACGGATGAGGCGCGAAGACAGCAGACCCACATTGAACAGCGTGATGCCGCCCACGCCCACGGCCACGATAAACGCGATCCGGTAAATCATGCCTTCTTCAACAACGCGCTCTGTCGCGTATTTCACGAGCAGCGGGGCGCCGTATCCCAGAGCCAGAACCATCAGCGCCGCCGCGCACGCGCCCAGAAGACGGAACGCGCGGTAGGTGAGCGCCGCATCGAGCACTGTGGCCAGAAATCGGAATCCGTCCTTGACCACGCTCAATTTGCTCTTGCCCACGCGCTCCTCGTAGCTCATGGGGATTTCCACAATTTTGAGCGAGTTGTCGAGAATGGCGCGGCAGCTCATGGCCGGGGTGAAGTCCAGCCCGTCGGGCAGGGGGTAGATGCGTTCCAGGCTGGCCGCGCGCAGCACGCGCATGCCGCTGGCCGTGTCCGTGACCCTGCCCGCGCCCATGCTGCTCATGATGGCGGCGTAAATTTTGTTTCCCACTTTGCGCACCGGGGGCATCTTCGAGCCAGGGCCGAGCCGGTTGCCCATGCTGATGTCCGCGTTCTCGTCCAGCAGTTTGTTGATCATGGGCGCGAAATTCAACGGGTCGCATGTGCCGTCCGCGTCCAGAAACCCGAGCAGGTCTCCGCCCGTGCGCGCGAATCCGATCTTGATGGCCGCTCCGTACCCGCGGTTTTTGCGGTATGCGATCAGTGTCACATCCGGCGCGAACGCGCGGGCGATCTCGGGCGTGCGATCCGTGGATCCGTCCGACACCACGGTGATTTTCACCTGGCTCACGGGCGTGTTTTCGACGATGGCCCGGCGCGCGGCAAGGCACCGCTCAATGGTCTGTCCGATGACAGCCTCTTCGTTCAGCGCGGGAATGATAATCGAAAACACCATGGCGTCGTCACATGCGCGGCCCGTTGGGCGGCTCATATCATTGTACATGATCCCGGCCGCGGGAGCATAGCCTGCGCGGCGTCACATCACGATGCGTAAGCCGGAGCGGGTTTCGGCCACAAGCCGGATCCGGTACTGGCCGCGCTGCACACCGGGACGCGAGGACAGGTCCCG
>JAGUYV010000336.1 GCA_020061125.1 bacterium
ACATGAATGAGAACTGCCTGCGGAGACTGAAACAACACCACTTGTAAGACCCACAACATCAACCGGTGTTGTTCTATCTGTCCATGTTCCATCGCCAAGTCGGCCACTAGCGTTGCTCCCCCAGCATTTAACTCCGCCATTCGAGGTTAGCGCGCAAGTATGGGTCGATCCCGCAGAAACAGCGACAACTCCGCTTGCGAGACCCACAACATCAACTGGTGTTGTTTTGTCAATTGCTGTCCCATCACCGAGAACACCATAAGCAGTGGCTGAATTTTCCCCCCAGCATTTAACTCCGCCATTCGAAGTTAGCGCGCAAGTGTGGGTCGTCCCCGCAGAAACAGCGATAACTCCGCTTGTGAGACTCACAACATTAACCGGTGCCCACCTATCTGTTTTTGTTCCATCGCCGAGAGCGCCCCAGATATTAGCCCCCCAGCATTTAGCTCCTCCGCTTGATGTTATTGCACATGTATGAAACGCCCCCGCTGAAATGCGTTGATGCTGTATCGAATTCTCTGAAGAACACAACGATGAACAACCATCATTTGATGTTGTATTCCCATCGTCGCATTGCTCACCGGATTCAACAATATTGTTACCACATTGACTAACGGATCCGTCGGGAATGCATGTAAAACTGCCGCCACAAACCTTGCCAGTACCGCAGTGGCTGTTGGATGTGCATTCGACACAACTACCGCTGCCCCCAATTGCAGGAAGACAATAAGGAGTAGGCGTTCCGCAGATATGATATAAATCCCCTTTTGTTCCACATGAATCATACCAGTATAGATTGTTATCATAGCAGTTTACTGTTGCATTCAGTGTACAGATACTTTGGCATGAATGGTCAACACAGAACGCACCTCCTGAACATTCTTCGTTAGTAGAGCATTCCAGCAACTGTATGCTTTTAGAGGTAATGCCATTATAATAGATTTTTAGATATTGCTGATATTTACTTTCGATATGCCCGTAAGCCGTTGACAATGTATCCTTGTCAAGCATATCTGCAAATATTCTGTCTGCAAATCTCAGCCCATAACTCTGCATAATATTGAAACCGAGAAACGCTCCTGCACCGGCGTTTAAAAATGCATTCGCCATTCTTTCATTGTATCCGTTGAGACAGGCGCCGCTGTATACAATCGAATCGCTGCTGAAAGAGTTCGCCCCATAGTAATAAGTTATGAATGTATTGCTTATCACCCAAAAATCTTTTTTTAAACCTAATATCCCATAGCCTACAGATAACTTTGCAATTCTCTTGTTCTTCAGATCATCTTCTAAATCAGCTGGTATAGGTCCGTTATCCGCAGGGATCCCTGTCATAAAACCAATATTTCCTGATTGTCCCGCAATTCCGTGTCCAAGCATAACAATAATTGAATAATTCCTCAGATTGTTTTTCCAGAAATTGAAGTCTGCGGCGGCATCATCCTTAACATCTACTGTAAAACCAACCGACTCTAAATTAGACCGCATATTCGACACATAAGGCCCCTGTTTGATAAGCATTACAGAGTCACCCGCAAGTGAGTTGATTATGAGTGCCTTTTTGTTTGAGATTGTCTTAAGGGCACTTCTTTGATTCACATCACTGAAATCATTGCCAACAACGCGTGCGACTGTGATAATTTGCTCTTCTGGTTCTGGATAGTTTGAATCATATATGTAATAATGTGATTGTCCGCCTTCATATTCAACTGTAAAGACATAGTCATCATAATAGGCATTTTCTACAGATTGTTGTTTGCTTAATGAATCTTTTAACGCACTTAAAGCAGCTTCACTCACTGTAGCCCCGTTGTAAAGGACTTCATCCACAATCGAAGATATTGAAGCATCATTTTGCGCATATTCCTCAACCGTTTGTGCAGCGGAACAGCTAGGATTCGTCATGCTGATTGACGCTCTCGCAATTATCAAAAGATCATTTGACAATATCTGACCGTCGGGCGCTCCAGATATGACCACATCGGCACGCGCAATCTGATTGTCATCCAACAAATAAGTGCCAATGCTGGCACGCGCAATCATCAGCACATCATTGCTAAGGATCTGACCATCACCATTCACATCTCCGCAGAGGGCAAAGGCAGTAGAAGCACGGCAGACGATCAATAACAGAAAACATATCCAGATATGCTTCATTTTGACTCTCCTGAATAAGGTCTTCATGATATATTAACAAAGGGGTGCCACCTAATCCGGTGACACCCCTTTTGTCCTTGTTTCGCCTTCCTTTTTATTGAATCGTCACATACGCATCTTTGAATGTGATGCCAGTCTGTGTAACCAGGTTCAGGTTGTAATCCGTAAAGTTGGTGTTGGCCTGGGCCTGATCCCACTGAACCGCAAGCTGTCCGGTTGCGCCTTGCGCTGCGCTTAATGTCAGCGTGGCCAGCGTCTGGCCGCTTGTCATGGCCGATGCGGTGGTAAACGAAAGTTTGTACTGTCCCGCTGTCGCCGTGGTCTCTGCTTGTGAAGTTACATTGGAACCCAGCGTGCGCGAGCTGTATGTGAGTTTTGTGGAATCCCAAGTCACGGTTATGACACCAGCGCCAAGCCCGGCCGCCGGTGGATTGGCCATGCTGATTACCAGATCCACGGTTCCACCTGCCGACGCACTTGCTCCCACAATATCAACACAGAAACCAGTGACGCCGGAGCATGAAGGTTCCGCAGCGGCTATGCTGACTGTAATTGCCGTGGCATTAGACATTACCGTGCCTACCTGTGCTGTGATGTTCGTCGAACCGTTTGCAACTGCTGTTGCTGTGCCTGAAGCGCCCGTGGCATTGACTGTGGCAACGCTTGTGTTGCTCGATGTCCATGTCATGCTGCTCGGGCAAGTGGTAGACGCACTGACAAGGTAAGTGCAGGATGCGGTTATCGCTGTTGTGCCACCTGATGATGAGATCGTTGAAGCCGTTGGAACGAGGGTTATTGCAGTGACGGAATCCGCAGTCAGTGTGATATTGACCGTAGTGGTTGCTCCCGCAGTCACCGTGGTAGTTGTCGCATAATCCAAATATCCCGATTTTCCCGCCGTAATTGTATGGCTGCCCGCCGCAACGGTCGTATAAGAAAGCGATGCGCCGGTTATGCTTGCAGGCACTGCGCCATCAAGCGTGAATGTATCTACGCTCGTGGGTGAAACGAAATTGACAACCAGACCGCCGGACGCCGTCGGTGTCAATACCAGAGAAGTTTGCCCCTCTGCTTGAGCGACCGTGGTCTGCCCGGCAACTACCGTGACCGTAAAGGTTTGATCGCCGTATCCGGTTTTGGTGATAGTGCATGTGTATTGTCCGGCGGGGACATTGGAAAGCGTATATGCGCCTTCAGAATTTGTTGCCCCGGAAACTCCACCGCATGTTACCGTTGCGGCTACAAGGGGTAGATATCCTGATGCTGTTGCTTCGGCGCTTCTTCCGCTTATTCTTGTATACAAGTACCCTGAAACGCTGCCAGTGGTTGATGTCTGAAGATTAGCGTTGGACAAACCGCCACTTTTCCGGCCCCCGCATCCATTAAACAACATCGCAAAGGCGAGCAAGGGGATGGCAATGAATGTTGATAACAGCATTGTTCTCTTAAGCATTTTCTTCCTCCTTGAGGGGTTTCGTTTTCTTTTCAAATGTAATCCTTAAGAAATATGAAACATCAGTTAACATCATATGATGCAAAAAGCCCATACCCGCCAAATCGGATGCCGTCTTTTTTGATTGCGGCCCCTGAAGTAAAGCGGAGGGAAAGACGATTCATCATTTGATACTTGCCAATAAAAATTGGGACGGTGCGAGTGATTTTTGTTGAAGTATTTCCGATGTCCATCTGATGCAACTGCAGTCCAAAACCCACTTTCCCTCTTTCCCATTTTCCGAAATCAGTCATGTAGCCAATTTGCAGCATGTAGTTATCGACATCGCCAATACCAAGGATGTTCGCATTTACATTGGTTCGTGAAAAATATGCGGCGCCAAAAAGCGTATCGGCCCCTTTTGTAGCCTCCAGTCCGAACCCGACGATCCCGCCACCATCAAGATCGCCCTCATTCGGAAGGAAATAGCCAGCGTCCGCATGCCACTGTAATCTTTGTGACACATTTTGCGCGGTCCCCGGCCTTGCAAATAGCAACAAAAAAATTGCCACAAGAATTGAAACATTCAACTTTTGTGTTGTTGACAGCATTGCACGAGCCTCCTGGATTTGATTTTGAATGTAAAACGCAAACAGGGAATATTACAAATTCTCCAACCTGATTCAGTTGGGGAACATCGGTTTATTGATGGGATAATTTTGGATAAATATTTTAAAAAGCTGAAAGGGCAGGCCCCGGTTTGCGCAACAAGAGGAAGAAGCCGATTCTCGTCAGCTATCGCCCTATGTTCCCGAGGCTGCCCAAAAAAGCAGCTCAGGGGCGATAGCATTAAAAAGGCTAACCAATACATAAACTTCCTCCATCTTGTTGCGCAGGAAAATTATACCATAAAGTAATCGTAAAGCAAGATAATCCAAAAAAATATTTGTCTCAATACCGTTCACATGATAAAGTCCGGGAGCACGCTAAAAATCCCGCGTGTTGGCTGGAATTGACAAAGGAGAAATACAAATGGACATGTGGAAATTTTTTGACATCACGCATCGGGATCACATTATCTGCAATCCCATGAGTGTTGAGAAACTTGATCAGCTTATCGCGCTTCTGAATCTGAAACCCGGGGCGCGCGCGCTGGACATCGCCACGGGAAAGGGCGAGTTTCTCATCAGGCTTGCGGAACGGCATCCGCAAATGACCGGCGTTGGGGTGGATTTCTCTCCGTACTGCGTTGCCGGCGTCAAGAAAAAGCATCAGGACCGTGTTCCGGAGGCCCGGCTCCAGTTCCTGGAGATGGACGGGGCCAAGTATGTGCCGGAGACTCCGGAGAGCTTTGATCTGGCGGCCTGCATCGGGGCAAGCTGGATTTTCGACGGGCATCAAGGCACGCTGGCCGCGCTGCGCAAGATGGCGGCCCCGGACGCGTGGATCGTTGCGGGGGAACCGTACTGGCGGCAGGAGCCGGAAGCAGAGTATCTGGAAGCGATCGGGATGACCCGGAACGACCTGGGAACCCATTGTCAGAACGCGGAGGCCGGGCGAGAGCTGGGCCTGGAGGCAGTTTACACGCTCGTCAGCAGCCAGGATGACTGGGACAGATACGAAGGACTGCAGTGGTACGCCGCGGAAACCTGGGCCAGCGCGCACCCGGACGATCCGGATGTGGAGACAGTGTTGAAGCGAGTGCGTGACAGCAAGGCCGCGTATTTGAGGTGGGGCCGCGAAACGCTGGGCTGGGCGATTTATGTGTTCAGGAATTCGAAGATATTGTGACGCCGGGCCTGTTGAAAGAGCCGGGCGGCCGCAAAAAGCAGGTACAGGCACGCGGAAAAACGCCGCGTTCCCAGTCCCTGTTTTTTGCTGCTTCTGCGCTTTGTGCGCGGCGGTTTTGTGGCGATAGATCACTGGCTGCGAATCCGTTATGTGGTTTCCTTTCGCTAAGGAATATTGCTAAAAACTTTCGCCCATCAAGAAGCTGGCTCGTGTTGGCTCAAGGCTGCGAAAAATTCGGGGACTGGGTCGTTTTCCGCAAGGAAAACGAAGCCTGTACCCAAGATTTTTTCGCCCCCGCACTTTTTCAACAGCCCCACGCTTGTTGTTTAGGGATACAGGAACGAAAGCATATTGCCGTCAAACTGCCGCTTGATTTTGCGGCGTTTGTTCCCTCCGCCTTCTCCGTTGTCTCCGCGCCCTCCGTGTTAATCCTTGTTTTTCTTTGCGCTCCGCCCGCCCTGTTCCCGCTGCCGCCGCGTCCGCAGCCTGTTACGGGTTGCATTCTCCGCGGCCCCGTTTTTCTTGTGTTTCCCTGACCGGAACATTATATTTCTGTGGATGATCACGGTGGAAATCCGCCAGACCAATTCCCGAGAAAGCGAGGCGGAAAACAAATGACGGAAGGCAAATCCTGCAGCACCTGCGGGGACGACTCCTGCAAGGCAAAAGCCATGCGGCCCGACGAGACCGTGGAAGAACACCTCGAGCGCCAGAAGCTCGAAAAGCGCATGTGCGCCATCAAAAACAAAATCATTATCTTGAGCGGCAAGGGCGGCGTGGGCAAGAGCACCGCGGCCGTGAACATCGCCGCGGGCCTTGCGCAACAGGGCCATTCCGTGGGCATCATGGACATTGACATCCACGGCCCGTCCATCCCGAATCTGCTGAACCTCGAGGGCCAGCGGCCCAAGAGCACGGGCGAAGCCCTGCTGCCCATCAAATACAACGACGGCATCAAGGTCATTTCCATCGCGTTCCTGCTCCCGAGCCGCGACGACGCCATCATCTGGCGCGGGCCTCTCAAAATCGGAACCATCAAGCAGTTCATGCGCGATGTGGAATGGGGCGAACTCGATTACCTCATCATTGACTGCCCCCCGGGCACGGGCGACGAGCCGCTGACCATCGCACAGACCATTCCCAATGTGACCGGCGCGGTCATCGTGACCACGGCCCAGGATCTGGCCATCATTGATGTGCGCAAGTCCATCACCTTCTGCGCCAAGGTGGATTTCCCGGTGTTCGGCGTGATCGAGAACATGAGCGGGTTCATCTGCCCGGGCTGCGGCCAGACGCACGACCTGTTCGGCAGCGGCGGCGGCCAGAAAATGGCCGAGGACATGAGCGTGCCGTTCCTGGGCAAGGTGCCCATCGAAACCGCGGCCCGCGACGCCGCGGACAAGGGCGAGCCTGTGGTCCTGGCCTTCCCCGAGTCCAACACCGCCAGAGCGTTCTCGGAAATCGTGAGCAAAATCAAGGAAAACATCGCCGCGGCAAGGGCCTGACCCGCACCCGGCGCAAGGCAAAGATTTTTCAAGGCCCCGCGGCGCACGCCGCGGGGCCTTTTGCTTTGCCCGGATGCGACGCTTGCCGGGCCGCCGGAAAACATAATTTCCGCACTCTTGCCGCATTTTCCCGTCTGTGCTATAAACCTTATTAGAATCATCAGGATTCGCGGATGTATAGTTTTGTGATACACTGTTCTTAACACATCCACCGCCTGGCGATTTTATTGCTTTTTGGGGCTTTTGATGAAACCGGAGAAAAAAATCTTTCTGCTTTCCATTGCGGGCGGACTTGCGCTCTGGGTTTTCGACGCCCTTCTGGATTTTTTCTATTATTACCGGGGCGCGGGATTGCTGGACCTCTTGATTTTGAAAGTGCCCGCACACGAGGTTTACATCCGCCTGGTGATTCTGTCGCTGTTCGCGGGATTCGGCCTCCTTGCCGGAGCGCAGATAAGGCAACTGCGGCTTGCGCGAGAGGCCCTGCGCGAGAGCGAACAGACGCTGTCCATCACCCTGCACAGCATCGGAGACGCGGTGCTGGCCACGGACATACAGGGCCGGGTCACCTTCATGAACCCGGTTGCGGAGCAACTCACGGGCTGGCCCGCGCACGAGGCCAAGGGGCGGCCCATAGGCGAGGTGTTCCACATCGTCAACCAGTATTCGCGCGAGCGCGTGGAGAATCCCGTGAACAAGGTTCTGGAATCGGGAGCGGTTGTGGGCCTGGCCAATCACACGGTTCTGGTTTCCCGCGACGGCCGGGAATACATTATCGCGGACAGCGGCGCGCCCATCCGGACCCCGCAGGGCGAGGTCAGGGGTGTTGTGCTGGTGTTCCGCGACGACACCGAACGCCACCTCGCCCGCGAAGATGCCCGGCAGTTCCAGCACAGGTTCCGAGAATTGTATGAAGCCAGCCGCGACGGCTACGCCATGGTGGACTTGAATGGCGTGATCATCGAGTGCAACCGCGCTTTCGAGTTGCTCACCGGGTACTCATATAAGGAACTCAAGGCCAAACATTTCAACGACATCACGCCCGCAAAATGGCATGCCGCGGAGCAGACAATCATTGACGAGCAGGTTATGGCGCGCGGGTATTCGGACATCTACAAAAAGGAATATCTCCGCAAGGACGGGTCCGTGATTCCCATCGAGTTGCAGACCTACCTGTACCGCAATCCAGATGGGGAACCCGCGGGCCTCTGGGCGCTGGTCCGCGACATCACGGAAAAGAACAAAGCCGAGCAGACGCGGAAGCAATACGAAAACCTGGTCCAGAGTTCGCCCATGGGCATGTTCATGTATAACCTGCTCGAGGACGGCCGCCTGGTTCTCGAAGGCGCAAACCCGGCCGCGGACCGGATTCTGGGCATAAACTGCGCAGAACGGATCGGCAAAACCATCGAGGAGGCGTTTCCGCCGCTTGCAGAAACCGAGGTCCCGCGGCGTTACATCGAGGCCGCGGCGCATGGAACACCCTGGTTCTTCGAGCAGGTGGATTACGACGACGGCACGGTGGCCGGCGCATTCGAGGTGCATGCGTTCCAGACGCGGCCCGGGTCCATGGCCGTGTCGTTCATGGACATCACGGACCGCAAACGCGCGGAAAAACAGCTTGAGGACAACGAGCACCGCTACCGCAACATGTTCGAGCGCACAAGCAGCGGCGTGGTGGTTTACGAGGCGGTTGGCGAGGCCGAGGATTTCATCATCAGGGAATTCAACAGCGCGGCCGAGCGCATCGAACAGATCGGGCGCGAGGCCCTGCTTGGGCGGCGCGTGACCGAGGTGTTTCCCGGCGTACGCGAATTCGGCATCTTCGATGTGTTCCAGCGCGTGTGGCGCACCGGCGAACCCGAGCATTTCCCGCTCGGGTTCTACAAGGACGACCGCATGGCCGGATGGCGCGAGAATTACATTTATAAGCTGCCCTCGGGAGAAGTGGTGGCGGTGTACGACGATGTGACGGCGCGCAAGCAGGCCGAGGAAGCGCTGCGCGCCGAGCGCGACCTGCTCGCGCACATCACCGAAACCAGCCCCGTGGGCATCGTGCTTGTGGACAAAACCGGCACCGTCACTTTCGCCAACTCGTTTGCGGAAAAGCATTTCGGGCTGACAAGGGCGCAAATTGAAGGCCGCGCATACAATGACCCGCAATGGGAAATCGAGGCCGTGGAAGGCGGCCCGTTCCCCGAGGACCAGCTCCCGTTCGCGCTCGTGAAATCCGGGCGCGAACCCGTGTTCGACATCCAGCACGCCATCGCGCTGCCGGACGGACGACGGCTTGCCCTGTCCATCAACGCCACGCCCCTGTTCGACGACGCCGGGCAATTCAACGGCATGGTGGCGTCCATCGAGGACATCACCGCGCGCAAGGAAAACGAGCTGGCCCTGGCTCAATACCGCGACCGGCTCGAAGCCCTGGTGGACGAGCGCACCGCGGAGCTGCGCGACACCCAGCAGAAACTGATCGCCGCGGAACGCCTGGCCGTGCTCGGCCAGTTCGCGGGCAATGTGTCCCACGAAATCCGCAACCCGCTCGGAGTGATCTCCACCTCGGCCTACTACCTCAAGCGCCGCCTCCAGGATCAGGATGAGAAGATCCACAAGCACATCGCGCAGATCGGCCGCCAGGTGGACAACTGCACGCGCATCATCAAGAGCATGCTCGACCTCACGCGCATGGAGGCGCCGCGCAAAACAGCGGTGCCGCTGTCCGAATGCCTGGACGCGGCCACGGCCTCCGCGGGCGCGCCCCCGCGCCACATCAAGGTTGCGCTCGACCTGCCCGCGGAACCCGTGATTCTCCACGCCGACCCCGAACAGATGCGGATCGCATTCAAAAACCTGATTAAGAACGCGTTCCAGGCCATGGAACCTGATGCGAACGGAACGCTGACAATCGCCGCGCTCGCGGCCACGGACGATTCGGGAGCGCCCTGCGCGCGGATTACGGTGTCGGACACCGGACACGGCGTTCCCGAGCAAATGCGCGACAAAGTCTTCCAACCCCTGTTCACATCGCGCGCCACGGGCATCGGCTTCGGACTGTCCATCACGCAGATGATCATCGAGCGCCACGGCGGCGCCATCACACTCGAAAACTCGGCCGGGCCGGGCGCGTCGTTCCTCATCCGCCTGCCCCTGGCGCGGGAGGAGGATTCCCATGACAAATGAGCCGGCCCCAAGCATCCTGATCGTGGACGACAACCGCGACCTGTGCGAAATGCTCACCGATATCATGGAGATGGAAGGATTCCGCGTGACGCTTGCGCACGACGGGTTCGAGGCTCTGAAACTTGCGGGATCGCAATCCTTCGACATCGTGCTCATGGACATCAAAATGCCGGGCATGAACGGCGTGGAGACCTACAAAAAGTTCAAAGAACTGGCGCCCGGCACGCCGGTGATCATGATCACCGCGTTCGCGCTCGAGGACCTTGTGCGCGAGGCCCTGCGCGAGGGCGCGTACGCCGCCCTGCAAAAACCCCTGGATTTCAACGAGCTGTTCGCCATCATCGAGGACGCGCGCCGCGAAAGCTCCCTGGTGCTTCTTATTGACGATGAAAAAGACCTGTGCGACGCCATGAGCGACGCGCTCTCCCAGCACGGGTACCGCGTACGCACCGCCCACTCCGGCGAGGACGCCCTGCTCTTCGCGCGCCAGAACAATTTCGACTTCATTCTCCTGGACATGAAGCTGCCCGACATGAGCGGCTACGACACATTTCTGAAGATCAAACAGATCCGGCCGCGCGCCACGGTGATTCTCATCACCGGTTTCGCCGAGGAAATGAACGGGCTTATCAAAAAAGCCATTTCGCAAAACGCTTACATCTGCGTGCAAAAACCGGTCCGTATGGAGAAATTCGTGCCTTTGCTCGAAGACATCGCGCACCGGCGCGCGCAGGGCGACTTCAGCAAGCCCGATCCCCCGGACGATGCGTAAACGCACCGCCGGAATACCGCCAATGGACTGCCAATGAACACACTCTCGCTTCATGAAATCCCCGGCGCCAGGGCCAGCATTCTGGTGGTCGAGGACAACGGGCCGCTCGCGGACAATCTCCGCGACATCCTCGAAGACGAAAACATGCTCGTGCGCATCTGCGCCAGCGGCCGCGACGCCCTGGACGCCTGCGGCGCACGGGACTTCGACCTCGCGCTGGTGGACATGCGCCTGCCCGACATGGCC
>JAGUYV010000185.1 GCA_020061125.1 bacterium
ACAAGCGCACCGCCAGCCGCGCCCGGATTCGCGCGCACCACATCAAGCGCATCGCGCAGAGCCTGTAGCTTGCTCTCGGCCGCCTGCCGCTGCATCTCCGCCATCTGGCGAAGCTGGGCCGCATCCTGCGGAGACGCGGACTCCATTGTATCCGCGATTTCCATGTTGATTTTTGAATTATCAATGGATTGAAGACACTGATCCGCAACAGTCTGGGACTCCACGGCGATGGCTGCGGCGATGGACGGTTCACCGGGCATGGGGATGTCCAGGGCTGGCAGTTGCGTGTGATCGATCATGCCCGTCATGGCAAGAGCGCTTTTCTCCGCGAGGTCACGCGCGCCTTCCAAATCTCCGGACACCGCGGCGTCCGCGGCCTGGCGCGCGAACCCGGCACTGAACGCGAGCTGCTCCAGCACATTGTCCGTGACCGTCACATCGGTCACCGGGCTAACCCACGCCTCGCCCTGTTCGTTGTCGAACGAAACACCGCCCCTGGTGATCACCACGAGGCCGAACTCCTGCGGATTGGCCACGAACACGCCCTGCCAGAACCCCTGGGCGGACGGCGCCTGCGCCATCCTCACTCCCGAAGCGCGGTCCAGGATAAGGCTGACATTGCCGGATTGCGCCCAGCGCGCCAGGGCGATAAGCTTCTGCGCCTCGCGCAGCCGGTGCAGATCCGGGAACACGCGCGCCAGGTCTTCGTAATGCTGCGTCAGATAATCCGCATACCCGGTTGCCGCCGCGTTTATCGCATTCTGCACTTCGGGCGTGCTGCGCGATCCGACATTTTCCAGAACACTGCCGGTAATGCGCACTCTGGAATCATCGAAAGCGATCAGGCTTCCCTCCGGGGAAACGCGAAGCGACACGCCGCTGGGAACCAGTGTGTGGGCCAGTTCCGCGCCAGCATCGCCGGGGATAATCACGCCCATATCCGCTGCCGTGCGGTGCAAATGATCCATCTCCGTGAGGAAGCCCGGAATGGCGCCGGCGTTGTCGGGATTCGTGCAAATGGCCTTGAGCGCGTAATCGGCGCGGAAAAGCGCGTCTCCAAGCAGCGAATCCGCGGGAATGTCCCTGAACACCAGCCGCATCTGCGGGGCCGGAGCGTTGTACAGCTTGTTCAAAAGCGCGTTGGAGAGCGTGAGGCCGTTGAACATCTCAAGACCGGCCCCGTCCACGATCACCTCCATGAGCTTTTCTTCCATGAACTGGCTCAATGAGGACAGAGGCATGCGCCCGTTCAGCGCCGCCTTGGCCCGGAATTCGATATCGCTTTCCGGCACGCGCAACCCTCGCAATATCGCGGACATCATCATGACGGTGATCTGCAGTGTGGCCTTTTCTTCGGACATGGCCCCGGACTTGAATGCATTCACGATGGGCATGGCCTGCTCGTAAATTCCGAGCCGTGCGAATGTGGCCTCCGGCCCCTCGTGCTGCATGACAAGGGCTTCGCCAAGGGTTTCATAACCGAGCCGCTTGAGAATTTTTCCAAGGATGGGCATAAGCTCGTCCGTGGTGACGCTTGCGTCCCCCGCGGATTTCGTCAGAACCTTGAGCATTTCGTCCTCGGTGATGCCGAACGCCTGCGAGCCTTTGCGGGTGAAGCGCGCCCGGTCCTGGGCCATGGCCGGATCGTTGAGTATGAGGGACATGAGGCGGTTGGACCACTGCGTGGCGAAAGCCGGGTCCTCGTGCATGCGCCGGACATCGGCCTCGATGGACTGGTGAACGCGCGCCACGGCGCTGCGCGTCTCGTCCGTGGGTTCCAGCGAGAACCACGGGTATGGGCTTTTCACGGCGTCGGCCAGCAGATCATAGTAAGGAATCGGACCGGTTTTGTAATTGGGATCATAAGTTCCAATCAGCAACACCGAACGCGACACCGGATCCATGACGGCGTATTTGAGCACATTGAAATTTGCGGCGCGGCGCGGCGCGGATTCCAAATCACCGGCAGCACTGTCCGCGGGGACGACGATCTCAAGCGTCATCGCGGCATTGCCCCGGCTGACCGATACCTGGCAAACCCGGCGGCCCGTGATGTTTGCGGCCTCGTTTGCGAAGTCCGCAGGCGCGGAAATGGGACGCCCGTTGAACGCCGTGACAATATCTCCGGGCATGACGCCCGCGGCGTCTGCGGGAGAGCCGGTGCGCACCTCCGCAACCAGCGCGCCCTGTTTTCCCCAAGCCGGAGGCACATCTTTGAGAAGCATGCCGATGCGGCTCTTCTGCGGCGCAGCCGGCTCCTGCCCTGAAACCTGCGCGGCGGCCGATCCCTGGATGAAGGCTTCCATGCGGCGGCGGCGCGCATCGTTCCGGGATGCATCATCCGCGGCACGGCAAGCGGTTGGAGTCAAGATCGAAACAAGAAGGAAAAAGCAAATGAAGATGAAGGCTGTTTTGCGCATGGGTTCCCTCGCTGCTTCCGAATCCCGCTTTTCCGGGAATTCACAGTGTTGTGCGCGCAACTCTGTCAGGCTCTCATGGCCCCTGCGGGTCCGGGAGGCGCCTCGAAGCCAACGGCAGAACTATGCATCCAAAGTATCCGTTCATGATTCCGCCGTGTCAACAATTTCGCAAGACAGAAACCCACCCATGTTAAAAAGCGCTGAAACATAATAGTTTTAAGCGGCTGGAAACATCTGAAAATGAAAAAGCCCGGCGCTGCGGGAGCGCCGGGCTTTGGTTGCTTTTCGGAAATTCAGATATTGCCGTGAATCACACCACGACCGGGAACACATCTTCCATGACCGAGGTGTCCATGTTCATGATGGCCAGTTCGCGCCAGTACACGCGGCTCACCAGGTTGTCGGCGAAGTACTTGGCGGTCTGCACCTTGGAGAAGTAGAACTTGGCTTCGGAGCTTTCCTTGACCAGTTCGCGCTTGGCCTTGTCGTCCTCGGCGCCCTTTTCCTTGCAGATGGCGTCGAACTTGGCGGCGGCAACGGTGGCCTGCTCGCACAGGAAGGTGCCGCAGATGATGTCGCCGAACATTTCGAGCAGGTCGCAGGCGTTGATGAGAGGCACGAACGCCTTCATGGACTTTTCCTTGCCCAGGGTCATGAATTTCATGATGATCGCATCGAGCTTGCCCTTGGCGGCCTTGACCTTGGCGGCCATGTCCTTGGTGGCCTCGACCTTGGCGGCTTCGTCGAGCATGTTGTTGAGCATCATGACGAAGTTCATGAGGATGGAGCCGCCCTTCATGGCCATTTTGCGGCCAAGGAGGTCGAGCGCCTGAATGCCGTTGGTGCCTTCGTAGATGGCGGTGATTTTCACATCGCGCATGCACTGCTCCGCCGGGTACTCCTGGCAGAAGCCGAAGCCGCCGTGGGTCTGCACGGACAGGTTGGTCACCTGCAGGGCCATGTCGGTGCTGTAAGCCTTGCAGATCGGGGTGAGCAGTTCCACATAGCCCATGGCTTTCTTGCGTTCTTTTTCGTCCGGGTGGGCGTGGCCCATGTCAATCCAGTAAGCGGTCTTGTACAGCAGGGCGCGCATGCCTTCGCAGTAGGCTTTCTGGATCATGAGCATGCGGCGCACATCGGGGTGGTGGATGATGGTGACTTTGGGGGCTTCGGGATCCTTGAAGTTGCGGATGTCCGGACCCTGCACGCGCTCCTGGGAGAACTGGAGGGCGTACTGGTAGGCGGTGGCGGCCAGGGCCAGGCCCTGCATGCCGACCATGAGGCGCTCTTCGTTCATCATGAGGAACATGTACTTGATGCCCTCGTACACATCGCCGATGAGTTCGCCTTCGCAGTTGTCGTTTTCGCCGAAGTTGAGGGTGGCGGTGGGGCTGCCGTGGATGCCCATCTTGTGCTCGATGCCGCCGCAGATCACATCGTTGGCGCCGCCCACGCTGCCGTCGTCGTTGATCTTGAGTTTGGGAACGATGAACAGGCCGATGCCCTTGGTGCCCGGAGGCGCTCCGGGGGTGCGGGCCAGGACCAGGTGAATGATCTGCTCGGTGAGGTCGTGATCGCCGAAGGTGATGAAGCTCTTGGTGCCGGTGATTTTGTACCAGCCGTCTTTGCCCTCGATGGGAGTGGCCATGGTCTTGCAGGCGGCCAGGTCGGAACCGGCGCCCGGCTCGGTGAGGCACATGGTGCCGCCCCATTCGCCGGAGAGCATCTTTTCGAGGTATTTGTCCTTGAGGTAGTCGCTGCCGAACGAGGTGATGACATTGGCCGCGGACTTGGTGAGGCCGGGGAGCATGGTGAAGGCCGTGCATGCGCCGGTGAAGATTTCGCCGGCCGCGGTGTTGAGGATCTCGGGCATGCCCATGCCGCCGTAGTTCGGGTCGCTGGTGGTGGCGCCCCAGCCGTTCTCGATGTACATCTGGTAAACGGCCTTGAAGGATTCCGGAGTCGTTACCGTGGCGGTTTCCTTGTGGTACTGGGCGCCGGGGCTGTCGGCTTCCTTGTTGATCGGGGCCACAACTTCTTTGGCCATCTTGTAAGCCTGGTCGATCATGTCGTTCAGCATGTCGGCGTCGGCTTCCGCTTCCTTGTACTTGGGAAGCTCGCAAATCTTGTCCAGGCCAAGCATTTCATTCAGGACAAATTTGATGTCTCTGATGTCCACTCGGTACTCTGCCATGATGCCTCCTTGAATATGTGTTTTTTGTTTGTTTTTCGAGAGAAGAGAGCGGCGTCGCAAGTCCGGAGAAACGGCTGCAAATGCCGGAAAACGGTTCCCCCTCAAAACGGCTCCACATAATTTATGAAGAATTTCACAAGATGTCAACGGAAATGCGTTGCGCGCGCCCGAAAAGCGCAAAATGCAGGAGCGCCGCGCCCGGAGCGGCTTGCGCCGGGTCCGTGCGGCGCATATATTTTGAATAATAAGGGAGTGATCATGGCTGATTACGAACAGGAGCGTCCGCGGACCGTGGA
>JAGUYV010000431.1 GCA_020061125.1 bacterium
CCCGTCGCGCCCCCGCCGCCGCCCGTGTTCTCCGAGCCGGAACCCGTGTTCGACGAACCTGCGGTTGCCGATGAGCCTCCGGTCGAATCAGGCGGCATTGACGCCGAATCCGAAGTGGACATCGAGGAACTGCTCGACCTGGATCAGGAAGGCGGACTCATTGACGACGACGAAGCCATCGCCGCCGCCGCGGACGACGCCGCCGCAGCCGTGCAGGATGCGGGCATTGACGATGTGGTCATCGAAGCCGACGCCGCGGATGCCGCCGCCGACGCTTCCAAGGAAAGCTTGAGCGAAATCTTCGAGCGCCGCCAGATCAAATACATGCTCGGCAAGAAAGTCAGCCGCGACATCGAGGCCGACGACGGCTCCACCATCGTGAACCAGGGCGAAATCATCACCGATGATGTGATCGCCAAGGCCAAGCAGAGCGGCAAGTTCCTCGAACTGTCCATGAACATCGAAATCGAGGACTGAACCGCAGCCATATCAAGCATGCCGTTCCGGGCCGGGTGTTGTTCAACCCGGCTCTTTCCTTTATGATCGGAAATCACGGAAACGCCACACAGCGCCCGGCGCGCCCCCAGCGCCGCTCCAGGGCGCGCCACGGAGGTCCCTTCCAATGCTCAAAATCCAGAAAGCGCTCATCAGCGTCAGCGACAAATCCGGCGTCGTGGAGTTCGCCCAGTTCCTCGCGGCCCAGGGCGTGGAAATCATCAGCACGGGCGGCACCGCAAAGGCGCTCGAACAGGCCGGACTCAAGGTCACTCCCATCCGCGAAATCACCGGCAACGAGAAAGACGATTACTTCGACGGCCGCATGAAGACCATCAGCTTCCAGTTCGAGAGCGCGCTGCTGTTCAAGCGCTCGGACCCCAAACACACGGCACAGGCGCGCGAACTCGGCATCCCCCAGATTGACATGGTGGTGTGCAACCTGTACCCGTTCGAGAAGGCCACGGCCGACCCGGGCGTGAGCATGGACACGGCCGTGGAGAATGTGGACATCGGCGGCCCGTGCATGGTGCGCGCCGCGGCCAAGAACTACGAGGGCGTGGCCGTGGTCGTGGACCCGAATTTTTATCCCGAAATTATGGACGAGATGAAAAACAACAGCGGGTGCGTGAGCGCGGACATGAGGCTGCGCCTGGCCGCAGCCGCGTTCGAGCGCACGGCGGCCTACGACACGGCCATCAGCGCGTTCTTCGCGGGCAGGGTTTCAAACTATCTGCACAAGCGCCTGTCCTTCGTGCTGGGCGAGCAACTCGGCCGTTACGCCGAAAACTGGCACCAGAAAGGGTGGCTGTACCGCGACCCGTACTGCCCCGCGCCCAATGTGCCCAACGCGCGCCAGGTGCACGGCGGCCCGCTCGGATACAACAACTACCTGGACGCCGAAGCCGCTCTGGCCTGCGCGCTCGAGCTGCGCGGCGGCCTGCCCGCGGTCTGCATCATCAAGCATTCCAACCCCTGCGGCCTGGCGACCGGAAAAACCACGCTCCAGGCCATGGAGCGCGCCTGGCAGGGTGACCCGGTCAGCGCATTCGGCAGCGTGATCGCGCTCACCCATCCCCTGGATATGGACACCGCAAAATTCATCGAGGATCGCTTTGTGGAAGTCGTCGCCGCCCCGTCCGTGAATGAAGACGCATTGGAATTCATCCGCGGCCTGGGCGACAAGAAGAAAGGCCTGCGCCTGCTCGAATACGGCAATACAGGTTCGGGCGAAGCCGCGCCCCCCACGCGCCTGCGCGCCATCATCGGCGGCCTGCTCGAACAGGAATCCGACGAACTTTACTATCTTTGCGATTCCCCGGACGGACTGGTGCGCGACGCCTCGGAACACACATGCCCCAACAGCGGCAAAGCCCTCATGGTCGGACAGGTCACCAAAAAGAAATTTCCCCAAGACCGGGCCGGGCTAATTGACTTCGCCCTGCGCCACGCCAAGCATGTGAAATCCAACGCCATCGTGATCGCGCGCGAGTACGAGCCGGGCGCGTATCAGGCCCTGGGCATGGGCTGCGGCCAGCCCAACCGCAAGGACTCGGTCCTGCTGTGCGGCATGCGCGCGGTGGACAATCTGCGGCGCGAACACCTCGCGCAGTCGGGCAAGGGAGAAGACCGCGACGCGGCCCTGTCCTCCATGAGCGCCGCTGACCGCGACGCCTATCTCTCCGCCGAGGACGCTTATGTCGAGAGCCAGCTCCAGAGCGACGCCGTGCTCCTCGCTTCCGACGCCTTTTTCCCGTTCCGGGACGGGCTGGACAACGCTGCGGAAACGCGAGTCAAGCACATCGTGCAGCCCGGCGGCTCGGTGCGCGACGATGCGGTCATCGCCGCGGCCGACGAGCATGGCATCGCCATGGTATTCACCGGCGTGCGCAAGTTCAATCATTGACAATTAGAGAAGTTCGAGGCTATGCGGCGCTGAACGGCTCCGCGCGCCGCCGCTCCCTGTTGCTCTATGGGGACACGCGGCTTTGCGGCGCCGTTCATTTCCTTATGTGCTTGAACGGTTTGGCCTGCGGCCCGGCGTATGTGGCCACCACATGGCCTTTCCCCTTGAGGATATACCGGTAGATCACAAGCCCCTCGAGGCCCACGGGGCCGCGTGCGTGGATTTTGTTCGTGCTGATTCCGATCTCTGCGCCCTTGCCGAACCGGAACCCGTCCGAGAACCGCGTGGAGCAGTTGTGGAACACGCACGCGGCGTCCACGCCGGCGATGAATTCCTGCGCGTTTTTATTGTTCTTGGTGACGATGCATTCGGTGTGCCCGGAGCCGTATGTGTTGATGTGCGCCACGGCGTCCGCCAGGGAATTCACCACGCGCACGGCAAGGGTGAGGTCCAGGTACTCGGCTTTCCAGTCGGCTTCGGTGGCGGCTTTCATGCCCAAGCCGGGGGCGGCTTTGCGCGCGCGCGGGCATCCGCGCACTTCCACGCCCGCATCCGTGTATTTTTTCATGATCAGCGGCAGAAACTTCGGGGCGATGTCCTTGTGAACCAGCAGGGTTTCCATGGCGTTGCACACTGCGGGATACTGCACTTTGGAATCGAACGCAACATCCGCCGCGGTTTTGAGCGCGGCTTCACTGTCCACATACACATGGCAGATGCCGTCGGCATGGCCCAGCACCGGGATGCGCGAGTTGTCCATAATGAAGCGAACGAATTCGTTGCTGCCGCGCGGCACGAGCAGGTCTATGTATTCGTCAAGCAGGAGCATGGCGTTGACCTGCTCGCGTGTTTCGAGGAGCTGAATGGCGGC
>JAGUYV010000324.1 GCA_020061125.1 bacterium
CTGGCGTACGCATCGCCAAAAGCGCGGACCGGGGCGCGCATTGGCCCGCGGAGCGCGTGGCCGTGCTGCGCGGTGATTTGCCAAATAGCAGTCTGGACCGGCCCCGACTGCTTGATCTCGGGTCAGGCCGTTTCATGGCCGTGTACCACGGCGCCGGGCCGCACGGGCGCACCGTAATCTTCGGAACCCGCTTTGAACTCGACTGAAGGATCCGCCTTCTTCATGAGACGCTTTTCCCCGCCCGTTCTCGCTCTGTGCATGCTCCTCTTATGCGCACGCGCAATCGCGCACCCCATGGGGCCGAACTCCTACAACCACTACACCGCCCTGACCGTGCGCCAGGACTCCATCGCCCTATTCCACATATTGGACATCGCCGAGTTCCCCACTTACTCGATCATTAAAAATGAAATTTCCAGAAGCGGGAGCAAGACCTGGACCGAAAAGGAGCTGGCCGCATACCGGGACAGAATCTGCCCTGTGCTGGCGCGCGGACTCAAGCTGTATGTTGATGATAAGCAACTTGGATTGAAACTTCTTGACTGCCGCGTGAAGATTCTCGAAAGCAAATATGCGCCCCTGGAGCCGGGACAGCAGCGCGACCTGCGCGCCATTGAGCGGCGCAAAATCCCGTGGTACACGCTGTGGATCGAAATGGATCTCGACGCCGGATTTCGAGTGAAGCCGGAACAGACGCACAGGGCGCGTTTCGAGGACGGCAATTTCCGGGACAAGCTCGCGGGCTGGAAGGAAATCGAGTTGCTCGACAGCGAATCCGCGAAAATCACAAAGGGCCGCGAACGCCTCAACCCCACGCGCAGCGGCCGCCTGGATGTTGACAAGCTCAACGATCTCACGCTGTCCATGGACCCGTCGAAAATGCCCGCGGACGCCGAGGCGTCTTTCGAATTCAAGGCCGGGGCGGGCGCGCGCACCGGCGCGGAACGCGCGTCCAGAGCCAGTGGCAACCTGCTGCAGCGCGCAATCGCAGCCCTGCCCGAACTGCCGGAACTTCTGGACACGCGGTACTTTCTGCCCGCGGCCATGGGCCTGGCTTTCATTCTGGGCTGCCTGCACGCATTAAGTCCGGGACATGGCAAAACCCTCGTGGCCGCGTATCTGATCGGCTCCCGGGGCCGCGTCTCCGACGCAATCTTCCTGGGCTTTGTGGTGACGGTAGCTCATGTGTTTTCCGTGGTTATCCTCGGCCTTGTGATCCTGTTCGCCACATCCAACATAGACAACCGCGCCGTGGAGGTTTATCTGGAACTGTGCTCCGGCATCCTGATCGTCGCCATCGGCGTGTGGATGTTCGCGCGCAATGCAGCCGGCCGCGGCCCGGCGCATGTTCACGATCAGTACGGCCGCCACATCAATCCCGAAACCGGCGCCGTTTTGGACCACGGCCACGATCACGGGCACACTCATGACGCGCACACTCATGATCACCGCCATCACGATCATTCACATTCACACGAGCATGGCCATGATCATCCGCATGATCACGATCATGCTCACAGCCATGGCCACCATCATCACGAAAATGATCATGATCACCATTCCCACTCGCATGATCATTCGCACGCACCCGCGCCGCCGGATGCCAGGGCGTCGTGGTGGGACATTCTCGTGCTGGGAGTCACGGGCGGCATTGTGCCATGCCCCACCGCGCTCATCGTGCTGTTCTCGGCCGTGGCGCTCAAGAAAACCGGGCTGGGACTGTCTCTGATCGTGGTTTTCAGCATGGGCCTGGCATCGGTGCTGATTGCGATAGGAATTCTGATGGTCAAGGCCAAGGGGTTCATGGACAAGCGGCTCAAGGAAAACGGCGCGCTGCGTCTTTTGCCCTTCGTGAGCGCCGTAATTATCACGGGCATCGGCGCGGCGTTCGTGCTGCGCGCTGCGCGCGTTCTGGGCTGGCTGTAGCCTGTCGCGGGATGTCATATAATGAAAGCAAAGGCAAGGCAAGGATAACCACAGAGGACACAGAGTAACATAGGGCGCGCGGCCGCGGGCCGCGCGGAAAATGCCATCTCCGCGTCTCCGCGACTCCGCGTTATCCTTAAAAAGATTGCCGCAGAGCACGCAGAGGTGCGCGAAGGGCGCAGAGGAAACCCTCTTGTTCATGTGAACTGCAAAAATGTAGGGCGGCGTCGCCGAACGCCGCCGCCGCAGAGCACACCAGAAAGACAAGGGCAAAGGCAAGGATAACCACAGAGGCCGCAGAGAAACACAGGGGCGCGGCCGCAGGCCGCGCGGAAAATGCCATCTCCGCGTCTCCGCGACTCCGCGGTATCCTTGAAAAGATTGACGCAGAGGCGGCACATGACTGAAATGCACTACGACACAATGCCCCAGGGAAACACACCCTGGCACCGCAAAACGCCTTGCCAGCGGCTTCGCTTTTTTATCGCGGCATTAACTGCGCTCCCGCTTCTTGCTGTACTGTGCGCATGCGAGCCGCGGCCCGCGGCCGCTCACCCGTTTGATGAATCATTCGAAAATGTGGTCGTGTCCCTGGAATCCTACAGACAGCTTGCGGACGAAAACCCCGATGATGTGGAACTGCAATATCTTTATGCGGACATGCTCATCATGGCCGGGCAACTGGACAAGGCCGAGCAGGTCATTCTCAAGCGCGTGGTGGCCAAAGATCCGGACTACGACATGGCGTACTATCTGCTGTCCGAGGTTTACTACCGGCAGAAAAATTACAAAAAAGCGCTCGAACCCCTGAAGAAGATCAAGGCCGGGGACATGAAGGACGAAGTGCTTATCGCCGAGGCCACGATATATCTGCAGATGAAGGAACCCAAGAAGTGCCTGGAGAAGGCGAAGGCGGCCATGAAGGCGGACAGCACAAATCCGGGCGGGCATCTGCATGTGGGGCTGGCTTACATTCAGATGAAGGACACCGCACGCGGCATGCAGCACATGGAAATGTCCCTGCGCATGGATCCCTATCAGCCCCTGGTTTACGATTGGCTGAAGGAACAGTACAAAAAGAACCTGTCTCTGGAGGAACATCTCAAGCGCCTGGAATCCATTCTGGCCGAGGTGCCTTACGAAAGCGATTTCGGCATCCGCGTGCGAAACGACATCAAAGCGTTGAAGAAGCAGATCGCGGAGAAAAAGAGCAAGGGCAAAGGCAAGTGATCGCGCGCCCGAACCGCAGGTATAAGTTTTCATTCCCCATTTTCATAATGTATTGAACGCGTCCACGCGCCCGGTTTACCGGGAACGCATATTGGTACTATGATATTTAAATGCCGGATTTTTCAGATTCCGGCCATGGCTGGAGGAATCGCATGAAGAAATGGATTGTGCCCTGCATGATTTTCACTCTGCTCGCGTGCGCAGCCGCACGCGCGGAAAAGGCGCCTGCATTGTGGCTCAACGAGCCTGCGCCGGGCTTCACCCTGGAATCCGCGGATGGGAAAAAAATTTCCCTCAATCAGTTCAAGGGCAAGAATCCCGTGATTATTGCTTTCTGGCATCCGCAGATGGATGTGTCCATTCAACAGCTCAAGGAACTGGACAAGGTTCTCAAGGACAAGGCGTTCAAGGATGTGAAAGCGCTTGCAGTGACTTTCGGCAAAGAGGTCAAGGACCGGGACGCCGCGCGCGACGCGTTCAAGAAGGCCGGACTGGATTTCCCGCTTCTGCTCGAAAAGCGCACGGATGCGTCGTCCACGCCCGTGGAGTATCTTGTGAGCTATCTCCCGGCGTTCTTCATCATTGACAAGAAGGGCAACCTGGCCGCGCCGCCCGTTTCGCTCATCACCGAAAAAATCAACGGCAAATCCTTTTCCGCTTTTCTCAAGGACGCGCTGGCGGGCAAAAAGGTGAATGCGTGCGATTTCGCGCCCGAGCCGCGCACGGACGAACCGTACAAAAAACTGTTCGCCATGATCGGCAAGCCCGCGCCCGATTTTTCGGCCACGGACACTTCCGGCGTCAAGCAGTCCCTGGCTTACTACAAAGGCAAGCGCAATGTCCTGCTGATATTCTTCTATCCCGGCTGCGGCCACTGCCGCCGCGAGTTGCCGCAGTTGCACAACTACAACGAAAAATGGGCCGCCAAACAGGGCGTGCAGCTTCTTGCCGTGAACATTGACGGCAGCGATGCGGCGCAAACCGAAGCCGTGAAATTCTTCAAATTGTTCGAAATGAAGTTCCCGCTCATCAACCAGGGCAAGAACGCCATCAACGAGAAATACGGCGTGAACAGCGTGCCCACGCTGTTTCTCATAGACAAGAAAGGCATCGTGCGCAATGTGTTCATTGGCGAATTCGCTATGCCCGGCGACGTGCTCCGGTGCCTGGCGGGCAAAATGAAATAACGCGCGGCGCACGCGCGGGGCCTGGCCGCAATGACCGGACGACAAACCGCATCTTTTGCCTTGCACCGGGCCATGGCCCTGGTGTTCCTGTTGTCTCTGGGCCTTTTCGCCGCCACGGCCGCGCCCGAGTTTCTGTTCGACGACAATCCGGAGTTCATCGCGTCCTCGCATGTGCTGGGCATCACCCATCCGCACGGATATCCGCTGTTCTCCATTACCGGCAAGCTGTTTTCGTTCCTGGCCCCGGACGCCGCGCCATTCGCTGTGAACCTGTGTTCGGCGTTTTTCGCCGCGGCCGCGTGCGCGCTCCTGTGCCGCATCCTCTGGCGCATGACGGGCGCGCTCGCGTTGTCCGCGGCAGCCGCTTTGTTTTTCGCCGCGTCGCGCACCTTCTGGTCCCAGGCCGCGCAGGCCGAGGTGTACGCTCCCAATGTGTTTTTCATTCTGCTGCTCCTGCACTGCGTCATGGAATGGGATCACTCGCGCGACGCACGGCACATTCCGGCCATGGGGCTGGCCGGCGCGCTCGCGCTGGTGAACCATTACACGGCCCTGCTCGTGCTGCCCGTGATTGCGGCGTATCTGATTATCGCCAACCGGCGCCGGATGGCCGTGCTGCACCGCGCGCTGGCCCCGGCCGCGCTTGCGTTCGCACTGGGTCTGTGCGTGTTGTCCTATCTGCCGCTGCGCGCGGCCGCGAACCCGCCCGTGCAATGGAACGCCACGCGCCCGCCCGAGTCCTGGCTCAAGATCCGTTCCGTTGAAAAATGGTTTGCTTCTCAACCCCGGCAGGCCTGGGAATCGCAGGCCACGCCCGCCGGGTTTCTGATCCACCTCCAGGGCGTGGAAACCCTGGGCGAGGCCGAGCGCGCGGGACTGGGCGAAAAGGCGAAGTTCCTGGGATACTGGGCCAAGATGGCGCTTGGTCAGGCGCCGTGGATTTGGGCGCTGCTGCTGGCGCCGGGCGTTGTGGCGCTGGCCATGCGCCGGGGACAGGGCGCTGTCATAGCAGTTCTGTTTGCTGCGACGACCGCAGGATTTCTGATCTCGTTAAACTACCTGTTCGGCCCGCGCACCGCGTATGTGGTGTCATTCTTTTTCATTCCCTCGTTCCTGTTTCTTTACATTGCAGCATCGCTCGGCGCGGCGCACGCGGCGCAGCGATCGCCGCGCGGCCCGGCCAGATCGGAAGAGCACAC
>JAGUYV010000108.1 GCA_020061125.1 bacterium
CGGCGGCCACAGCGGCGCCCGCGGAGGTCCGCGCCACGATTCCGCTGCGGCCAAACAGCAACAATGAAATGCAAGCCGACAGGCCCAGATACACGCTTCCGGGCCAGAACACGAGACACAGAGCGATAATGCCCGTGAGCAACCCGGCGCGCGGCAACGAGATTTTCGGCGCTCCGGCCAGAGAATGCAGAACCAGTAAATACGGCGCCGCAAGGCACCAGATGACGGTGTCCCCCAGCTTGACCCATCCCCATGCGAAATAGAACACGAGCAGAATGGAGAAAACCGTGAGCGCGCTCCGGCCAAGAAACAGTCGTGCGGCGCACAGCCAGCCGCACAGGCCCAGCAGAGCAGCCAGTGCACGAACGGCTTTGTAAGCGGTTTCCACATCCAGGCCCGTGCGAGTGAGCGCATGCGTGGCGATCATGGCGCCGGGCGCCTGCGTCCGCGGATAGTCATAAGTGACATGAGCCAGATCGCGCTCTTTTTTCTGCACGCATATGGAATACCTGTGGCCCAGCACCGCCCTTTGCACGGCATGCAGCAGGCTGGCGTCGTCCGCGCCCATTGGCGTGCGCCCAAGGCCGCTCGTGAACAGCATGGGGCTGATCAACAGCGAAAACACGGCGCAACACGCCAGCGCCAGTACCGCAAAGAACTTTGTGTCTTGATTCTTGCTTTGCATGACCCTCCGGACCTGGCTCATTATATGCCGCGCCGCATGGCGGCCGCAATGCGCGCACAGGCAGACCGCATCGCTTCAAGTTGACGCCGCCATGCTCATCCTATACACTGAATGGCTGATCGCCTCGCCACGCGCCGGATTCCCGCACGGCGCAAACTCGCTTGGCTATGAAAATGCAAACTACGCACCACGAAAACAGATCCGCGCTTGCACGATTCCGCGACAAAATCAATGCCTGGGACCTCCTTGCCCTGATCTTTTTCGCAGGGTTTTCCGCGCTCTATTCCTATCTGCGCTGGAGAGGCATAACACCGTTCGTGTTTCTGAATTCCGACGCCGCGAATATCGCCAGCTTCGCGGCCGGACGCGATTTTCCGGCCCTGTTCGTCAAAGACGCACTTCTTGGAAACCCGGACAATTTTCACTATTACTCGACGGTGCACATACCGCTGCTGCGCGCACTTGCTCCGGTGTTCGGGGACTACGGCACCGCGTTCATGGCCCTGCTGCCGCCTCACATCTTTGTGCAGATGCTGGGATTCTATGTGCTGGGCCGCTGCGCGTTCCACGACCGGTTCTGGGCCATGCTGCTGGTTCTGATCACGCTGCGCCACATACCCACGGGCATCGGCGCGGATTTCTGGGGGTTGTATGGAGACGCCATCCCGCGCATCACCTTCCAGGCGGCGTTTCCCTGGGTGATGGCGGCGGCGTGGCGGTGGCGCGGGCAGCCACGGGCCTGGCCCTGGATTCTCGTGGCGTCGGGGCTGCTGATGTATGCGCATCCAGTGAGCGCACCCGCGCTCGGCTTCGCTCTCTGGCTCGGGTTCTGGTTCTTCCTCCCCGCACAATGGTCTGCCGGGAAACGAATCGCTTATATGTTGCTGATAGGAGTTGTTTTTCTTGCGTCCACATTCCCCTTCACGCGCAACTATGTGACCAACCACTCGTTCGGGGAATCGTTCGATTACGAAACCATCTTCAAAATCATGTACTTCCGGTTCAACACGATTTTCATGGATGTGCCCTACGCGATCCGCAACTCATCCATGCGGCTTCTGGAATCCATGCTTCTGCCCCTTGCGGCCGCAAGCGGCGTGATTCTCTGGCGCATCAAAGGCCGCGCGCGGCACGGCCTCGTTCTATGCGCCGCCTGGGCAGCCGGATTCGCGTTTGTGAGCATGCCCCTGCCCCTGGCCGAACACGAAATCTGCCGCGCTCTGAAAATCATTCCTCTGGAAATTGATCTCATCCGCAATGTGCGCTTCATCTATCCCGTCGGGCTGTTGCTGTGCCTGCTCGCCATGCGCGAGACATGGCGCGCGCACCCGAACCCAAAGATGAGAAGCGCGGCCCTTGCCGCGGCAATCGTCGGACTCGCGGGTTGGACCATGATCAACCGTCCCCCCTGGATGACGAATCACCACGCGGCGTTGTTCAAGCCGGTGAAGCCGCAGCCGGTCAGGGCAAACGCCGCGCAGATGATTGATGCGCTCACATTCATTAAGGAATCCACACCCGAAGGCTCCGTGTTTCTGCCCGCAACGAATGTGAATCCGCTGGCCATCCGCTATTACTCTCTGCGTTCCGTGGTGTTGTGCGCAAAAGACGGAGGCGCGCTTGCATTCACAAATCACAAGCGGCTCGTGCAATGGTATGACAATTTCATGATCATGCAACGCTTTGATCAATCTTCGGATCCCGAACAACGATTGCTCGGATATGTCGAACTGGCCCGGAATCTTGATGCCGATTATCTTTTCATGGACTACGGCCGGGAGTATATCTTGCGGATCGCTCCGCACCTGTCGCCACGAATCTCCCATGGTAACGAATACTTCACGATAATCCGGATGTAAATGAAATTTGCGCCCGCGGCGCTCTGCGTCAGAGGCTCATTGCTTTTTCACTGCGGCATGCGCAAGATAAACCGCGCCCCGCGCCAGCCTCATTATGTCTTCAATCCCGTGCGCGGTCTTTAATAAATGCAGCGCTTTGGCCGGTCGCAGGAAAAATTTTCTGTTGTAGCGATCCGCAATCGCGCGAAGCTGTGCGCCGCTGAATTCCGAGTGCACGCTCACGCCGCTGGTGTTCGCGGTCATTAAAAAGCGCTCCCATTCCGCGACGCTTTGCGGCCTTCGGCTCTTGTCCAGATGTTCGTTGAACACGCGCGTTCCGGGATACGGCGTCAGCGGAAAGAAAATTGCGATTGATGGATTGATGGCTCGTGCGGCTTCCCATGTCATGGCCATGGTTTCTCTGGTGTCATACGGAAAACCCACGATGAATGTGCATTGAGTGCGCAGACCCGCGCGGTCGCACGCGGAAACCGCCTCTCTTGCCTTGTCCAGTGAAATCTTCTTTCCGATCTTTTTCAGGATTTCCGGCGACCCCGATTCGATTCCAAAGTTCACCATGCGGCACCCGGCGCGCTTCATGGCGCGTGCAAGCTCCAGGTCCATGCTGTCCACGCGCGACAGGCAGTACCATGTGGGCCGGTTCTGCATGCGTTCCAGTTCGGCGCAGAGTGACAGCATGCGCTCGCGCTTGAGCGTCATGGTGTCGTCCTCGAACACGATGTGATCCACGCCCCAGCGGCCGGTCAGCTCGCGGATCTCTTCCATAATGTTTTCAACGGAGCGGAACCTGTATTTGCTGCCCATGGTGAGCCAGCTCGAACAGAACATGCACTTGAACGGACAGCCGCGGCTGGTGATCATGGTGGCGCTGCGCTTTCCGAAATCTATGTAGCTGTGCAGGCGGTAGCGGCTCATGTCCACCAGATCGCGGGCCGGAAAAGGCAGCGCGTCCAGATCGGCGATCTGGTCCGCCTGCGGATTCTGGCGCGCGGCGCCGTCCGCGTCCCTCCACACAAGACCGGGAACATGCGACAGATCGGTATCGCCGTTCCGCAACGCAGCAACCAGGGCCAGCAGTGCGTTCTCCCCTTCGCCAGCCACCGCATAATCCGCGTGCCCGCACTGGGCCAGAACTTCTGTGCCCACGGCCGACACATGATGACCGCCCAGCACGGTCACGCAGCCGTGCGCGGCCTTGATTTCGCGGCACAGGGCCGCGGCGCGCGGATAGGATGGCGTCATCACGCTGATGCACGCCATGTCCGGCTGAAATTCGCGGATTGCGGACAGCAGTTGCGCGTCGTGATCCCCCGGCCCGGCCTGAAAAATCCGCACCTGCGCGCCGTGGCTGCGCATATAGGACGCCAGATATCCGATTCCCAGGGGAAAGTATTTTCCCACAACCAGGTCGCCGCCGCCATAGGAATACGGCGCTTCCACGAACAGAATGCGATAGTTGTCCGCCTGAACCGGTGTCACGCCCGCCCTCCGATCATGCGCCGCCACAGGGTGAGGGTGAGAAGGCACCAGATGCGGTAGCTGTTGTCCTCGCGGCCCGTGAAGTGATCGTCGAGCAGGCCGCTCACCACGCGCGGGTCCACGAACCCGAGGTCCGACATGGCCGCGGGCGACAGGGTGTCCAGGACGAACGGCTTCAAATCCCCCTTTGCCCAGCGCGCCACGGGGATGTTGAACCCCTGTTTCTTGCGCCACAGCGCCTGGCGCGGAATTCTGCCGTCCATCAGTTTTTTCAAAATGTATTTCTTGTGCCTGAAATACTTGAGCTTGAGATTCGGAGGAATCGAGGCCATGAATTCGGCCAGCGTGTAATCCAGGAACGGAACGCGCGCTTCCAGGGAATGCGCCATGGTCATGCGGTCCACTTTCACGAGCATGTCGTTTGGCAGATACAGGCGCGTGTCCACATAAAGCAACCTGTTGAGCGGATGGCGCGCGTTTGTGCGCGCGAAATGCTCGCGGTACAGGTCCGTAACGCTGGCGCGTGCCGCGGGTTCGCTTGCCAGGGGCGCGAGCAGGC
>JAGUYV010000179.1 GCA_020061125.1 bacterium
CGCAGCTCTTCTGGGTCTCTTCGCCGCGCCGGGCGCAACCGCCGCGCTCCTGGTCCGCGAGTCTTTTCTGCGCACAAAAAACGCCGCGGAACTGGCGGGCGCGGACACTGCGGCCTCCGGGCGCCGCGGATTGGCGATATCGCTGATCCGCAAATAAACCGCGGCCCCGCGCACGGCGCGAATTCCGCGCGCGGCTTTGCTTTTGGCCCGGGACCTTATAAGATTACTTCAGCATGATTTTACGGGAACGGGGACACGGCAATGGCGCAAACCATGCTTAAATCCGGACAGAAAACCGCGGCGCAAACCGCGCGCATCTGCGTTTACATCAAGGACGGGCTTGTGGACGCCGTGGGTGACGGCCTGCTGCCGGACATCGCGGATCTCAACATCACCGGGGTTGCCGCCGCGCGGCACATCACGGTGTACTCCGTGCAAGGGAATCTGACCCAGGCCAAACTGCGGCGCATGGGCGCCGAGCTACTGGCCGACCCGATTTCCCAGGAATTCTCCATCGGCGTTCCCCCGGCGGAACTCACCCGCGGCGCGTGGGTGGTGCATGTGAAATACAATCACGGCGTCACCGACCCCGCGGCCGAGTCCGCGCAAAAGGGCATCGCCGATATCGGCGTGTCCGGGGTGGCCGGGGTCACCACATCGCGCATCTACCTGCTGCGCGGCCGCGTGGCCAGGAGCGGCGTGGACGCCATCGCCCGCCGTCTGCTCGCCAACCCGGTCATCCAGACCTATACGATTGAAAAGAAGTAACGCCGCATGAAACCAATCACAACCGTGCCCGTGAAACTCGATGGCGGCCGCGGATACGACATCCGCATCGGCGCCGGGCTTGTTGACGCCCTGCCCGCGGCGGTGCGCGAGATCGCGCCCGGCGCGCGGGCGCTGCTGGTCACGGATAAAAACATTGCGGATCTGCACCTCGCGGGCGTGGAGATGAAATTCCGGCGTTCGGGCGTGGACCTGCACACGGCCGTGATCCCCGCGGGCGAGCGGTCCAAAACCCTGACCCAGTATGTGAATCTGCTCAAGCAGCTTACGGAAATTGACGATGCGCGCGGGGTGATCGTTGTAGCGTTTGGAGGCGGCGTGGTCGGCGACCTGGCCGGGTTCACCGCAGCGACCTACAAGCGCGGCATCCCCTTCATCCAGGTTCCCACCACCCTGCTCGCGTGCGTGGACTCCAGCGTGGGCGGCAAGACCGGCATAGATCTGCCCGCGGGCAAAAACCTGGCGGGCGCGTTCCATCAGCCGCGACTGGTGGTCATGGATCTCGAACTGCTGCGCACGCTGCCCCCGCGCGAGCTGCGCGCGGGCTACGCCGAAGTCGTGAAAACCGCGCTTATTTTCGACAAGAAGTTTTTCGAGTTTCTGGAGGCCGATCTGGGCGCGCTGCTCGATGCCGCTCCCGCGGCCATGGCGCGCGCCGTGGCACGCTGCTGCGAACTCAAGGCCCGTACCGTGGAGCGCGACGAGTTCGACAAAAAGGGAATCCGCGCGGTGCTCAATTTCGGCCACACCTTCGGCCACGCGGCCGAGGCCGCCCTGGGTTACGGCCGCCTGCGGCACGGTGAGGCCGTGGCTGCGGGCATGCTCTGCGCCGCGGACATGAGCGCGCGCCGCGGTCTCGTTTCAGAAACCATCGTGGATCGCATCCACGCGCACATCGCCGCCGCTGGTCTGCCCGTGCAGTTCAAAGGCTGCTCCGCGGACGCCATCTACAGCCGCATGAAGCTCGACAAGAAATTTTCTTCAGGGAAAATGCGCGTGGTCCTTCTCGAACGCATCGGCAAAGCCGTGGTCGCGGACGACGCCACGCCCGCGGAAATCAAGGCCGCCATCAAGGGCAGAGTTGCGAATTAGCTCTGTATCCGCATCCCCGCTGCTCCCTATATGCTGTCCCAGAACGGAAGCGATTTGTCGTTCTTGATGAACTCCAGGGTCTCCACCTTGTCCATTCCCGATTTGATTTCACACCGAAACTCCAGGAACCAGGAATGCCTCGGGGTGAACATCCTTTTGTCGTCCGGCAGCTTGAAGGAACCCTGGATCTTCTCCGCGGCGCCCGGGACATACCGCTTGTTCTCTATGTGAACCGCGGTCTCCGTGTGGGACTTCATGGTGACGCCGCTTTCGGTCAAATAAGAAGCAAAAATCTTCACGCTGAACCGCGTCATCTCACATGGAGCCACACAGGACAAGTCCGCAAAATAGCGCACGGTGTCCCCGGCATTGAACTTCTCCGGCGGATCCGTGACTCCGCATTTCATGTCCAGCACGCTCTTGCCGAATTTCGCAATGAGGCGGAACAGCGCAAACCCCAGCACGGCCAGCACCGCCACCATGCCAGCGAGTATTGGCATGGAAACGATCTTCAGAAAATACCCCGCCGGAATGACCACAACCAGCAGCACAACCAGCGCTGTCAATGCCTTGATGATTTTGTCTTCCATGCTTTTTTGAACTCCCCCCGGGTTTTGAAAACAGGTTGCGCCTGCGGGCTGCAGGCAACCGTTTTGCAGGGATTATAGATCAAATGGTCAACGCAAAGCGGCAAAATATTAAAACATGAGCATAGCCGGAGCAATGCAGGTTCGGTATGGGGTTCGTTTCACGATTTTGGGATGCGGGCAAGTTTCAGGCGCGCCAGGATTTTTGCGCCGGTGCTTGTGAGCGGATAGTTTTCCAGATCCTTGAGGAGGACCCACGAGGCTCGGTCCGCGAGAGCGCGCGGGATGCGCGCGCCGGGCGCGGCGGCGCACTGCATGACGGTCACGGTGATGCGGTGGTGCGTAAACGCCTGTTTCACGATGAACAGCCGCCGGGGGGCTTGCGCGAGCACGCCAGTGTGAGCCAATGCGGCGCGTATTGCGGCGGTTTCGGGGTTTTCACCATCGAGCAGCAATTCGCC
>JAGUYV010000461.1 GCA_020061125.1 bacterium
CCAGCGCGCGGCGCAGGCCGCAGGCCGCAAGCCGCGGCAGCGCTTCCGCGGGCTTGATGGTCTGTTTCGCGGACACTTCTTGCACGGCGATTGTGCCCGCGCTGCGGATGCCCGTGTAAGCGTTGTAGCGGAACATGTCCGAGGAATTGATCTTGTCCACCTTGGGTCCGGTGCGCTCGAAGCCCTGGAACCGGCCGCGCAGCCACCAGGCGCTCATGTCCTGCGTGAGCACGCCCACGGCCACGCCGGAGTTGAGTTCCAGGTTGCGTTTTGTTTTTCGGATCATGAAGTCGCCGAAAATGAGCGTGCCGCGGTCCCAGGGTTCGATGGAGATCACGGGCACCACATTTGGCTGGCCGTCCGGGCCGATGGTGGCGAGGAAAATCGGGGTGCGTTCCCCGGCCAGCGCCTCGCGCAGTTCGCCGTCAAGTTCTTGAGTTGCCGCATGTGCCATGGCCGCACCGCCCTCCACGGATCAATTGTTGAATATACATTATATCCCATGCGGCCGCGCTGCGCGCGGGAATTGCTTCTCAACACCCGGCCCGGTTGTAATTGTGCTGCCAATGAGAACGGGCCGCTTGCGCGGCCCGTCCGGTGGTGTGCTGTTGCGTTTGCGCTCGGCGCGGATCACTTCTTGAGCAGCAGAGTGAGCGCGCGGTCAATCTTGAGCCAGAATCCGTGGCCCGCGGGGATGGAGTCGGTTCCGGCGGCGAGATGCCGGTATTCGCCGTTGCCGAGTTCGTCGGTGACATACCGGACCGCGTGCTGCACAAACCCGCCGCTGGCGGCTTCGCCCAGGGTGAGCCAGTTGACGCCGTCGGCAGAGAACATGACCTTGTCGTTGCTCCACGGCAGGCTTTCCACGAACGGGTTGCCCACAAGGTTCCAGCCGGGCTGCAGCGCGATCTCGATTTCCGTGTCCGTGTTGAGCTGTCCTTCCACGAACAGGGGATCGGTTTCGTCCTCCACGAAGTACCAGAAGGCCAGGCCCTGCGATGTGCGCACGATGTTGTCCGAAGGAATCTCGATGTATTTCTGCTCGCTGCTGAACGAGAAGACCTTGCTCGCGGCGCGCGCGGGCACGATGGGATCCTGGGTCTGGATGACGACCGTGGATTCGGTGCTGGCGAGCGGGATCGTGACCAGGTTCCAGCCGCGGGACACGGCGCGCGCGAACACCTTGCCGTCGGCCTTGGGCGTGGAGGTGACGAGCGGCGAACTCTGGCTTTCATTGCCCGCCAGGTCCACGGCCGTGACCTTGAACCAGTATACCGTGTCGTTGATGAGGCCGGTCACATTGTATCGCGGATATGTGGCCAGTGAGGAGTTGATCTGCACGAAGTTGGTCTTGTCGCCCACGGACTTGTAAATGCGGTAGCCCGCGAGATCCGGTTCGGAGTTGGCGGTCCACTTGAGCTGCACCGATGCGTTGCCCGAGGTGGCGGTGAGGCTCTCGGGGCGCGCGGGCGGGATGGTGTCGCTGCCCGGCACGCCGCAGGCGATGACGCCCGGACTTTCCGCGCCGGTGGTGTCTATGACGAAAATCATGTAGCAATAGGTTTGCCCCATGGTGAGGCTGCTGTCCACGAAAAGCTGCGTGGATTTGGGGAAGTAGCCGTCGGCCGTGGGATTGCCCGGAGTGATGAGGCTGAATGGACCGGCTTCGGAGCCGCTCTTCAAGAGCCTGTATCCCGCGACCGTTGTGTCGGTGGAGCGTGGCGTCCAGGATACTTTGAGCTTATAGTTGTCGTCCGGGTCGGGCTGGACTTTAAGGCCGGTGACATCCGCGGGCTGGCCGTTGATGGACGGAGTGCCGAACCCGAACGCGGATTTCTCGCTCTCGCGGCCCCAGCGGTCGTAAGCCGAAACTTTGTAATAGTACCGGGTGTCGTTGATCACGCTGATGTCGTCAATGCAGAAGTACTCGGGCTGCGTGGCGTCGCAGTAAGTGACCTTGCTCAAGTCATTGATGGTCGTGAGCTTGGTAGAGTATGCGCCGTTCGCCTTGGTGTCGCGCCAGATCATGTAGCCGATGACATTTTCGTTGTCGGACAGAGATGTATCCAGCGGCTTGACCTTGACGATGAGTTTGCTGCCTCCGGTTGGCGCCTCGGTTTTGGGCTTGTCGGGTGTGTCCATGTTGTTGGCGGGCACGCGGTCCCTGGGCACGGTGGGCCAGGCGTAGGCGGCGTCGAGCGAGGATATGTTGCCGGTGGAGTCCACGCCCAGAACCTGGTACCAGTACTGGCAGTCGTTGCAAAGGCCCAGGCCGTTGTTCTTGTCGGTGTACAAGCAGGAGTTGGCCGAGAGTTTGCCGTCGGGCCGCACATGGTTGCCCGAGGGGCAGGCCGTGGCCGAGTCGAGCGTGGCGACCAGGGTCCAGGCGCTGCGGAACGGATCCGTTTCATCGTCCTTGGGCGTGCACACGCAGTCGTCCACATTGTTGGCCAGGCCGTCGTTGTCGCAGTCACCCAGGGGGTTATTGTCCGGATCACAAGTGCAGGAGAGCTTGTCGGGGGGATCCAGGCGGTAGATGTTGTAAGAAGCCACATCGTATGCGGTGATGCGGTCCCAGTGGATTTCCACATTGCGGGCGCGCAGGTTGGCGTCGTCAATGAACCCGTCGGCGTCGCTGTCCAGGCCGTCGCTGCTTCCTGCTCCGGTTTCGCCGAGGTCGAAGCCCGCGCGGATGGCGATGGTTGCTGGCCTGCCCGGAGCGGTAGTGTCCACGACCGTTGTGCGCGCGGACGCCGTGTCGCTGGTCTTGCCCTCGTTGCCCACATTGTCCACGGCGGTGATGCGGTAATAATAAGTCGTGTCCGCGACCAGATCCAGGTCATTGTATTTGAGAGCATTCACGACCTGGAACTCGTCGCCGCTGGCGGCGATGCCGTCGGGATCCATGTTCACGAGATTGGCGCCGGTGAGCGTGACGGGCGAGAAGCTGCCTTCGAGGCCCGTCTGGCTGCGGTAGATGCGCCAGCCTGCGATGTCGGTTTCCGCGCCCTTGTTCCAGCCCAGGCCGATGGCGGCGTTCACCAGCGGAGTGGCCGTGAGGCCCGTGGGCTTGCCGGGAGGCGAGGCGTCCACGGGTTTGACCGACCGTGCTTCGGACACCGGGCTTTCATTCCCGTAGCGGTCCACGGCGCTGATGCAGTAGTAATAGGTGACGCCGGGGAGCACATCGTCATCGTGGCGGTAATAGGTGTTGGTCACGCCGCTCGCCACTTTGCAGTCGAAGCCCGGGTTGCAGTTGTTGTTCACGGAAATGGTGCAGGCCGGGGTTTCGCTGCGGTAGATATTGAATGAAGTGAAGTCGCTTTCCGCGATGCTGTTGGTGTCGCATACGGTCTGCTTGTGGGGCGCCCATTGCAGAACCACGGCCTGGCCGGAGCCGTCGGAGAACACGCCGCCGGACACGCAGTCCGTCGCCAGCTCGGTTGTGCAGTTGCTGGGGCGCGCGGCCGTTGGGCAGCCGATGTTGGGCGTGCGGTACAGCGGATCCCAGCGCGGCGCGGACGGCGCCGCCAGATCCTGGGGCTGCGTGGGTCCGGCAACTTCGGAATAACCGCTTTCATTGAGGCGCGAGTCCAGGGCCGTGACCATGTAGAAATAATTCGTGCCGTTCACCAGATCGGAATCTTTGTAATACACGGAACTTGTTCCGGAATCGGGTTGTGCGATGGGCGTCTGGTTGACTTTTTCGTATTGCGATGTGGGCGGCTCGTTTGTTCCGCTCAAGTTCACGGCGCGGTACAGGTTGTAGCCAATGATGTCGTCCTCGCTGTTGCGCAGCCAGGTGATGGTGAGCTGTCCGCCGTAGTCGTCGCGCGGCGTTATGGTGGTGTTGACCTCCACGCAAGGCTCCGGCTCCGCGGTGACCGGGTCCGCGCATGCGCCTGTGGGCGCGGACGGCGGCTGGGCGTCCACCGGTTGAACCGGCACGGCCGTTGATTGTTCGCCCTCATTGGGCGGATGCACATCGTAGATGGCGTCGTCTTCCGGCGGGTCGTACACGGCGTTGTCCACGCCGGCCACGCGGTAGAAATATGAGCGGCCGGGCAGCAGCCCGTAGTCCACCGCGCTCATGCTCTCGTATTTCACATATTTGAGCGGGGCGGCGGGATCCGGATCCAGAACCGGGCATGCGCCGACTTTGAAAATGTACTTCTTGGTGCCGTCGGGCAGAGTCACGATCTCCTGTTGCCCCTGGTCCTCGTCCACGAGGCCGTCGCCGTCGTCGTCAACACCGTTGACATTTTCCTCGTCAATGGTGCCGTCGCCGTCGTTGTCAACGCCGTCGTTCACGGCCATGGGCACGCCCGTGGGCTGGCAGGATTTGTATTGGAATGTGCATGTGCGGCTGGCCGTGCATTGCGCGTCGCTCGTGCAGGAGATGTTGGAAAGGGTGCAGCGCCCGCTTGAGCAGGTGTCCTGCTTGCAGTCGGAGTTGCTGTTGCACTGGCAGCCGTCGTTGTATGGCGCCGTGCCGCACCCGTTGGGCTGCGGCTGGATGGTAAAGTCTGGCGGGTTTGTGCAAACCTTGACGGCGTAGGTGCAGGAGCTTCCGGTATTGCAGTCCGCATCGTCCTGGCACTGGCAGCCGTCTATGTACGGAGCCGTCTGGCATCCGCCGTGCACGCACGCGAACGGGCCGGTCTGTTTGTTGGATCTGTAAACCCGGAAATGGTCCAGGGTGATGTCGTTGTCGAGCATGCTCCATGTGAGGTTCACGGTGGTGCCGTCGGCGTTGCCGTCGGCCTTGAGGCTGGCTGGCATGGCGGGCGCCTGCGTGTCGGCGGGAACTCCAGACACGGAGTCCGAGAACACGCTGCAGTTGCCGCCGCTTACCCAGTTGAACTTGATATGCGGGTCGTCGCAGTTGCGCGGGTTCAGGAATGGATCCACGCCGTCGGTGTCCTCGATGGGGTTCACGCAACCCTGCTTGGTGTCGCGCCGCCAGGAGTTCTTGCCGTTGTCGCATGTGCCGGGCACGGCAAGCCCATCGCCTCTGTACGGCGAATCAATAGCCTTGACTTTGTAGTAATAGGTGTAACCGTCCACAAGACCGGTGTAGAACAGCACCGGGCGGTTTTCGCTGTCCGTGGCCTGATACAGCGCGATGCGGGTCTCTCCGTCCGTGTCGTAAATCTCGTCACCCACATTCCAGGCCGGGTCCATGTTGCCGCAATACTTGAGGTCGGGATTGTCTTTGGACAGCGTGGCGCAGTCAATCCATTCGTAGGCGTTCGGTTCGCCGGGGGTGGGCAGTCCATCGGCCTCGCCGGGATCCGTGGTTGCGGCCTGTCCGTCCATGCCCACATCGTCCGTGGCCGGATCCCAGTTGCAGTTGTCGTCGCCGAATATCTGGTCCGGGTTGCCGTCGCCGTCGCGGTCGCAGGTGTCTTCCGCGTTCACCGCGCCCACGCCGCCTTCAAAATAGCCCAGGCCGTCGTCCTTCATGTGCTTGTTGAGCTGGTGCAGGAACACCGGGGACACCACGCGGTAATGCGTGTCCGCGTCCGCGGCGTTTTCGCAGTAATCGGCCAGGGTTCCGTCTTCGGTTTTGATGACGGCGTCAATGGGCCGCGCCGGGCAGCGGTACACCACATATCCGCCCATGTCCGACTCGGGATTGAGGTCCCAGACCACTTTGGTGCTGCGGCCTTCGGATAACTGGTATGCGTGCCGTATCACGGGCTTCATGGGCGGCGTGGTGTTGCGCAGAATGGTGACCGTGACCGTGTTCGACCACTGGCTCTGGTTGCCGTTCATGTCATAGGCAAGGGTTCTGAAATTGTAGGTCTGCCCGTCTTCGGCAAGTTGCACATTGGCGTCGTTGTCATGATAGCAGTTGGTGGTGTAGCAGCCTTCGTCAATGAGGCCGTCCTTGTCGTCGTCCAGGCCGTTGCCCGGAATGTCGCAGTCCGCATCCATGACACAGGCGATTTTCTCTCTCGGGAAATTCCAGCCGGACAGAGACTTGGTTTCGTCCGCGGGAATGGAGAACCTGCGGCCATTGGGAGCGTAAGGCTCGTCCATGGCGGGGTTGTCGCGCGCTACGGTGGCGCCGCCCGTGTCCAGCGGGCTGTGGCCGTCGCAGTCACCGGCTGCGGTCATGGAGCAGACCGTGTAATAGTGCTGGAACTGCTGGCTCTGGCCTCGGGATACATAAATCTTGTATCCGGCCAGGTCCCTGATGAATGTGCTGTCCGAGTCCGTGTTGAAGATGACTTCGGGGAATTTGATCTCAATCTCCGTGGCTGTGGGATCGTAGCCTTCATCTATACGCGTGACAATATTGGGATCCATGCCAACGGGATCCTCGAACGCGATGGGATCCGCGTCGTTGTCCGCGGTGTCGCTGGTGACGGCTTCGTCGCAGCGGCCCAGGCAGGCCTTGATTCTGGGCGCCTCGGGCGCTGTAACATCCGGGCGCAGGGACACGCTCTTTCTGGCTTTGTCGCCGGTGTGGTAATAGTTGATGCGCGGCGCCTGGTCCGAAGCCAGAGCCGCGAAGCTGAAGTTCTTGAAGCATGCGGCTTCGAGCAGCTTGCAGATTTCAAAGTCGTGCAGGCCGAGCACCATGCCGAGAATTTCGTATGGCGCTTCTCCCGATTTTTGAATCTGACCCTCGATGGCCATTTCCACATATATTTTGTTGTTCTGTTTCTCGATGGTGCACGCTTTGCACATGAATTCGTCCAGCCCCATGCCGCCGTCGTCGGGATCTTCCGGAGGACAGCCGTCCGATGTGTCAGGCCCGCCGTCTTCGCAGGGGCAGGGGTCCACGCTGTTGCTGTAGGGGCCGTAAATGGCGTCGCCGTCGCAGTCGCCGTCGGGATCGCCAATCGGATCGCAGCCGAGTTCCTCGCACGGATCCTCTGACGCGCCCTCGGTGTTGCAGAAGTTGCATGCGCCGCCGTCTGCGTAGCTCTCGAGATCGCAGCTCTTGTAGTTCGACCCGAGGCCGCCGCTGATGAGCGCGTTGAGGTCCAGGAACAGCACGATTTCGCCGTAAATGGGAATGTCGGGCAGGATGACAAGGAAGTAGGTGCCGGCCTGTGCGCCCTGGTTCATGATTCGGAAGGTGTACCCGGTGAATTTGCTGGCTTGATCGCCGAAGTTCAGCACTTCGCATCCGATGATGGGATACCAGCTTCCATAGCAGCCGAAAACAATTTCGCCCGCGGTTTCCATCTTTAGATAGATATTTGAGGAGGAATGACTGACCTTGAGATTATGAATTTCCGCCATGCCGGTTTTGCCCTGGAATTCATGGCCGCACCCGGGCGCGTTGCCCGCGTCGCCGACATTCACGCAACTGTTGTAGACCGGAGAGTTCCAGGTGCAGCTTGTGGGCGCGCACTCGTTGTAGCAGCATTCGCATTCGGGCCACGGGCACGGGCCGCCGTCAGTGAGCAGGTTCCAGTCTTCGGGCGCGGCGTTGCCCGGACAATACTGTTCCGTGGCGCCTCCCGACGCCGCGCCGCAGTCGGTGTTGTCGCGGTCGTCAAGCGCCTGGATCATGGCGTCCTGGTCCGTGGGCACCAGGTCCCAGTGGAAATCCTCGACGCCGACATAAGAATTTTCGTTGTTCGTGGGATTGAATGACGGGAACGGGGGCGACTTGGTGCCGGTGGCCAGATTGCCGCAGGTGTCAATCACGCGCGGGAAGAACTCGAATGCGCCGCCCGTCGTGTTGATGGCGCTGAACGGCGCCTGCGCCAAATCCACGCGCGCGGTCCAGGTTCCTCTGGTGTACACATAAAATGCGGCGTCCACCACATCCTGGTTGGTCAATTGATGCACGAACATGACCTTGCCCGAGTCCGGGTTCAGGGTGTAGGCGTAGATGCCGAAATCATCGTAAATCGCCACCATGTCCTCGTCCGGAAATTCCTCGCACAGGGGGTGTCTGGGCTTGCCGTCGTCGCCGTTGTAAACGCCGCAGGAAATGCCGGGAACGCCGTTCACTCGCACAATAGGTTCGCCGGGAATGTTCGGGAAATCCGTTCCGGGAACCGGGTCATATTGCGGGAAATAGTCCATGAAGTCGCCGCCGCCCTCTGGGAAGCCGGGCACATTGCAGTTGCCCGCGCCCTTGGTGCAGGTGGCGGGCCGGGCCGCGAGGAAATCCACGCCGTAGCCCGTGTCCACCGGCCCCCAGTCGTCCCACAGGGGGCAGTTGTTGCCGTAGGGGCAGGGGTAGTTCCAGGGAAATTCGTAGGCGTAAGCGCCGAAGCCCGCGGGCATGGCGCCGCGGCGGTTGGGCGCCGGGGCGTTGGTGGGCGCGGGCGTGAACGGAAGAGAAACCGCCCACGAGCCTTGAGGCGCTTGATAGGTTTTCCATTTCTTGCCTACATCGTTCAAAACCCGCAGAACATCGCGTTTGAAATAATCCATGGGAACGCCCGGCCCCACGCCTGCCTGATTCATGTGCCACGAGCCGGGAGTGAATGAATACGCGATTTCCGAATACATAAGCCGCTGCGCACCCGTTGTGAGGTTGTCCGTGGTTTCGGGCGTGCCGCCTTTTGCGGTAATCTGGATGGTCAGCAAATCGTTGGGGTTCGGGAACGGTTTGACAACTTCCACGGAACTCAAGGCGGGCGGGGTTCCCGTTCCGTAGGGATAATCCCTGTTCCATGTCACAAGGCCGGGGTGGTAGATCCGCTTTTCTTTGCTAAGCGTATCGTCCGGCAATGTCACGGACAGAAATGTGCACAGGGGAAATATGCCCTTTGTGGGATGCGCAAACGCCTTTGCGGAAAATACGCAAAGCGCGATCGCGCCGACCAGCGCCAGAACTGGTATTCGTGTTTTCATGGAGCCGCCCCTTTTACGGAGTTGTCTCTCGTGCCCGGATTGTTCCGTCATCAGTATGCTTTCCCGATTTTCCTGAATTTTAACACATACCAACAAATTTATTAAGTAATCCAAATATAAATCTGTGGTTGATTTGATCAAATTCCATGCCACTGGCGCACACTTTTGCGCTCGCTTCAAAACGCATGAAAACATCAATAATGAAGCTGTTTATTTGTTCATTCATGATTGCGGCGGCCCTGGCAAGGCAGTGGCCGGTTCAATGATCGTGCAATGCGTTTCATGGGATCCGTGATTTTTTTGCCGCAAAATTTCGATTTTGGGGGCGGTGTTCACGGCTTCCGTGGCCATGATTCCAGACTTCCGGGAATTCCGATTCTCCGGCCGGACGGTGTCACTCGGACATTTTCAGGATGGTGCCGCGCCGCCGCGCGCGCTTCTCGGACAGCATGACCAGCGTGTACAGCCCGGCCATGTAAATCGCGCTCAAGGCGTACCCTTTGAGCGCCGCGTGCTCATGGCCCCGCAATCCGAACGCCTGCCGGAACGCGTCCAGAAACCAGGTCAGGGGAATGGCCTGGCCCAGCATCCGCGCCGCGGGCGGCAGGATGTCCACCGGGTAATATATGCCGCACACAATCATGAGCACGCTCACGATGGACCACGCCGCAATCTCCGCCCGCATGCCGAACGAGTACAGCAGGATGATGATCAGTAATCCAATAAATAGCCCGGAAAGAAACAAACCGGAGAGAAAAACAATGGTTGGACCAATTCCGGCCTGTAGTATGTCGAATTTGAAAAGCCAGCGGATCAGCACCACGAGGACCATGAAAGTCACGGTTCCGCGGAACATGCCGAACAGCCACGCGCCCACGATGTAGTGCCGCCTGCCCACGGGCGCTACCAGGGTGTGCTTCATGCTCTTGCTCCACATGTCGAACAGCAGAACATAGGACACATCAAGCTGGCAGGGCTGCAGCACGCTCATGGCCACCACGCCGGACAGCACCACGGCCGCGTCGCGGGTTCCGATCTGCAGGTACGCCAGCATGAACCCGATGCTTAACACCGCAATAAAGGGCCAGTACAGCATGTCCCCCAGCAGGAACACATTCCGCTTGGTCATGGTCACATTGCGGTAGGTGAACGCGAAAGTTTTGGCGATTTCACTGGATAAGTTCAAGAAAGACATCCTCCAGCGTGGGATCCTTGACCTTGAAGCTGACCTGCTCCTTGAGTTCGTCGGGCGTGCCCTCCGCGGCCAGAGCGCCGCCGCGCAGAAACGCCACGCGCGCGCAGGTCTCCTCCACTTCCTTCATGTAGTGGCTGGTGAGCAGGATGGTCATGCCCTGCTCCTCGTGCACCTGGCGGATGATGCGGCGCATCTTGATGGCCATGTCCGGGTCCAGGCCGATGGTCGGCTCGTCCAGGAACAGGAGCGCGGGATCGCTCAAAAGAGCCTTGGCCAGGGCCAGGCGCTGCTTGGTGCCCGTGGACAGGCTGTCGAAGGTCGTGTTGCGGAACGCTTTGAGTTCCATGAGATCTATCACGCGCTCCACGCGCCGCCGCTTCTCGCGGCCGAGGTACCCGTACAGCATGGCGTAATAGGTGAGGTTTTCGGCCACGCTCATGCTCCACAGGAAATTCGGGTTGCCCGAGCAGATGTTGATGCTGCGCTTCACGAACTCCGGGTTGCGGCGCACATCGCGTCCGAAGATTTTAATGGTCCCGCTGTCCGGGTAGGTCAGATTGGCGATCAGGGACAGGAGCGTGGTTTTGCCTGTGCCGTTGGGCCCGAGGATGCCGTAAATCGTGCCCCGAGGCACGGTCAGGGACACCCCGTTCAGCACAGGCTTGCGCTTCAGCCCCAGAAACCCCGTGGGATAGCTCTTGAAAACATCCTGCACCTGTACTGCATATTCGGCCATGCTTCACCTGCCCGGAGCGCGCCGCCCCATGTTTCTTTCCACAAATCAAACCCCGCGCGCGCCGCCATGTTCCGCGGCAGCGGGGCCAATGCTCTGGTTATTATACAAATTGCGGAGGAAAATCGCTCACCGATCGGAAACGCACGCGATTGCCGGGGCAATCAGCGGCCCGCGTGTTTCAATAGAAGATTCAGGCGAAAACTTCCTTGCGCGAGTGCATCAGGGCGTCGTGATCCACCATGCGCCAGGTTGCGGAATCCTCGACATGCGCCGGGATGGCCATGGCGCGCAGTTCGGTCTGGCGCTCCACGGCCGCGGCCACGATGTCCGCGTCGAACTGCGTGCCGCCGTGCAGGCGCAGCTCGTCCATGGCTTCATCAAAAGGCATGGGTCTGCGGTAGGGGCGCATGGAGGTCATGGCGTCCAGGGCGTCGGCCACGGCGATGATGCGGCTCCCGAGCGGGATGTCCTCTCCGGCCAGGCCGTCGGGGTAGCCTCTGCCGTCCACGCGCTCGTGATGGTGGCGCACGATGAGCGCCACGCCCTTGAGCGGACTCACATCCTTGAGGATGCGCGCCCCCAGGCGGCTGTGGCGCTGGATCTCCTTGTACTCCCATTCCTCGAGCGCGCCCGGCTTCTGCAAAATGCGGTCCTTGACGCCGATTTTGCCGATGTCGTGAAGGTGCGCGGCGATGTGGATGTCCGCGAAGTCCTCCAGACCCATGAAATCGCACAGCGCGCAGGTGATTTCCGACACATTGCGCGCGTGTTCGTTGGTGAAGGGGTCCTTGGCGTCCAGGGCCGAGGTGATGGCGTGGATGAAGTCGTGAAAATGCATGTCACGGATCATGGGAGGCCTCCATTTCGCAACAAACACTTCCGGCGGTTCGCCCGCCCCGGACCCGGTTCCTTCAGATCCGGTTATTATGCGTTACACAACGGTTCTTTCATTCCTATTATACCCGCCGCGGGCTTTGTTTTTCCGTCTGCCGCAGAATGTTTTTACGGCAACGAAAACGCCGCCCGCATTTTGGGGTGCGAACGGCGGTAATGTCACTGCCGGGGAGCCGCAGGCATCTCCGGGGTTATGCTTCATTTCAGATACAACTCTGTCTCCGTGGCCTTCGCGTTTCCGTACTCTCCGTGTCAGATGGTAACCCGCAATCAAGCCCGCGCAAGCGCGCTCAATCCTTCAACTGCGGCAGATCCTTGTAAAGCTCCAGGCAATGGGGGTTGGCCAGGGCGTCGGCGTTTTTCACGGCGCGGCCGTGGATGATGTTCTTGACCGCGAGTTCCACCTTTTTCATGTTGATGGTGTACGGGATGTCCGCGATGGGAATGACCTTGGCGGGCACATGGCGCGGCGAGCAGTTCACCCGGATGTTGGTTTTGATCTTCTTGATCAGATCATCGTCGAGCTGTTTGCCCTCGGGCATTTTTACGAACAGGATGATGCGCACATCGTCTTCCCAGTCCTGGCCGATGACCAGGCTGTCGGCGATTTCCTCCATGCCCTCGACCACGCGGTAGATTTCCGCGGTGCCGATGCGCACGCCGCCGGGGTTGAGCGTGGCGTCGCTGCGGCCGTGGATCACGACCCCGCCGCGCTCGTTGATGGTGATGAAGTCGCCGTGGCACCAGATGCCGTCGTATTTGTCGAAATATGCTCCGTGGTATTTTGCACCGTCCGGGTCGTTCCAGAAATGGATGGGCATGGACGGGAACGGCTTGAGGCACACAAGCTCGCCCGCTTCGTTAATCACGGGCTTGCCCTCGTCGTTGAACGCCTGCACGGCCATGGCCAGGCACCGCGCCTGCAGTTCGCCCTTGTACACCGGCCCGATGGGATTGCCCGCGGCGAAGCACCCGTTCAAATCCGTGCCGCCCGAGATGGACGACAGGCAGATGTCTTCCTTGATTTGCTTGTACACAAAGTCGAAGCTCTCGGGCGACAGGGGCGAGCCGGTCGAAAGCATGGCTTTGAGCGTGTCCACTTTGTACTGCTCTTTTGGCTTCACGCCCGCGTCTTCCACGCTGGCGATGTACTTGGCGCTGGTGCCGAAGATGGTCATGCCCTCGTCCTCGGCGTATTTGAAAATCGCGCCCGCGTCCGGATAGAACGGCGAGCCGTCGAACTGCAGGATGGTGGCGCCCACGGACAGCGAACTTGTGAGCCAGTTCCACATCATCCACCCGCAGGTGGTGAAGTAGAAAATTTTGTCCTCGCGCTTGAGGTCCGTGTGCAGGAGCAGTTCCTTCATGTGGTGGATGAGGATGCCGCCCGCGCTCTGCACCATGCACTTGGGCAGGCCCGTGGTGCCAGAGGAGTACATGATGTACAACGGGTGATCGAAGGGCAGTTGCTCGAATTCGATGTCCAGGCCTTTTTCATGGGAGATGAAATCCGCGTAGTGAACCGCACCCTTGAGCATGGAGATGTCCGCTCGCTCCTCGGTGTAGGGAACCACCACGACTTTGGGGTGCGAGGTGAGCTGCTCGAAGATGCCTGCGACTTTGTCCAGAGAGCTGAAAGTTTTGCCGTTGTAGGAATAGCCGTTGGCCGTGAATAGAACCTTTGGCTCGATCTGGCCGAAGCGGTCGAGCACGCCCTTGACGCCGAAGTCGGGCGAGCACGAGGACCATGCCGCGCCGATGCTGGCCGCGGCGAGCATGGCGATTACGGTCTGGGGCATGTTGGGCATGAACCCGGTCACGCGGTCGCCTTTTTGCACGCCCGCCGCACGCAGGCTTTTGGCCAGGCGCGCCACTTCGTCGTACAGCCCGGCGTAGGTGTAGCGCACGGGCTGGCTCATGGCCTCGCCCTTGAACACGATGGCCGGGCGGTCGTCACGGTAACGAAGAAGATTTTCCGCAAAATTCAGTTTTGCGCCGGTGAACCATTTCGCGCCGGGCATCTTGTCCGGATCGTCAATCACCTGGTCATAACCCTGTGAGGCGATGATCCCGGCGTAGTCCCACATGGCCGCCCAGAAGTCCGCGATATTGTTCACGGTCCACTCGTACAGTTCGGGGTAGTCCTTGAAATCCGTGCCGTGCTTTTGATTGATTTTCTGCATGAATTCGAACATGTTGGTGCTTTTGATGCGTTCCTGCGAAGGTTTCCACAACATCTCGGCCATTGGGATTCCACCTCGTAACCTGAATGAATTGCCGGACGGCGAAACGCCGCGACTGCGGGACGGTTCTTAAGAGGGGATAATAACCGCCCGCGGCGCGGGGTGTCAATGCGGCGCGGGCGCGGAAGGTTTCCTTGGCGGCGCATGTGCGCATGAAAAGTTGAATCACGGAGAGCACGGAGATACGGAGAAACCCGGTGTTTCCCTCCGCGCCTCCGTGTCCTCCGTGATAATGCTTTGCCGCAAACCGGTCATTCCCGAGCAGTTGATAAGCCTCGAGTTGGCAAACCGCGGCCGCGCGGGTAAACTTTTTATCCATGAAAATGCTGCTTCAAACACCGGTGATTCTGGATGTGGACACGGGCGTGGACGATGCGCTGGGCATCATTCTGGCGCTGAATTCCCCGGAACTGGATTTGCGCGCGATAACCGTGTGCGGGGGCAACAACGGCCTGGAGCAATGCTGCCTGAACACCGTGCGCGTGACGCATTTTGCGCTCAAGGAGCTGTGTCCGGCCGTGGCCGCGCCGGTTGTGGCGCGCGGACTCAACCCCGGCGGCAAGGAGCCGGAAGGCGCGGCCGTGCATGGCGGAGACGGACTGGGCGGCATCTCGCACCGGCTCGCATTCGAGGGCGAGGATGATCTGATCGTGCCCCAGGCCGCGCCCGTGGTGCGCGCGGTTCTGGACCACGCCGAAGCCGCAGGCGAAAAAATCACCATCGTCACCACAGGCCCGCTCACGAATTTCGCGTCCTGGACCCTGGATATGCCGGACCTGCTGCTGAACACAGTATCCGAGGTCATCTGCATGGGCGGCGCGTTCCGGGCCGGCGGCAACATAACCCCGGCCGCGGAATTCAACATTTACGAAGACCCGTCGGCTGCGGCCGTGGCGCTCGCGTTCTGCCGCGGAGACGAACGCAGCGGCCCCGCCATCCCCATCACCTTCGCGGGCCTGGATGTCACGCACAAAGTGGTTCTGCGCCGCGCGGTTATCGAGAACCTCGCCGCACGGCATCCGCACGCCGCCATGCCCGCTTTCGTGCGCGACCTCACGACCACTTACATGGACTTCTACGAGCGCGTCCGGGGACTCGAAGGCTGCGCCCTGCACGATCCCCTGGCAGTGGCTCTGGCCATAGACAAGTCATTTTGCGCCATCGAGCCTCTTCATGTGGAGATCGAAACCCGAGGAGAGCACACCCGCGGCATGACCGTGGCCGACACCCGCGATTCCCTCCCGGCAAAACAGAACCCCAAGCGCACCACGGGCGTTTGCACGGCCGTGGACGCGGACCGGTTCGAGAAGTTTTTCCTGCAGCGGGTGACAGGGATTGAAGCCGATTAACCATTCTTTGCTAACAGCAAGCAACGGGAGCCGCCCATGAAACAAGGCACAGCGCACCTTGCACGATCATTTATCGCGGGCTTGATCCTGCTCGCTGCGCCGGTCCGGCCCGGCATGGCCTCGGACGCGCCGCAACCGCCCGCCATGGAACCCTGTCCACAAGACATGGTCTTCATCCCGGCAGGGGAATTTCTCAAGGGCTGGGACAACGGCGAACCCGACGAACGGCCCGAAGTCGTGCAGTTCACCGGCCCCTATTGCATTGACGCCTACGAATTCCCGAACAAAAAAGACGGCATGCCCGCGGCGGATGTGTCATTCGAGCAGGCCGCGCAATCGTGCGCCGCACAGAACAAGCGCCTGTGCAATGAACCGGAATGGGAACGCGCCTGCCGCGGCCCTCGCGGCCTTGTCTACACAAGCACACAGGATTACAACCAGATCCGGTGCAACCTCAACAGCGCCGGCGCGCAGGCAGCGGGCGCAAACCCGGAATGCGGCAACGCCTACGGCGTGCTCGACATGACCGGCAACCTGTGGGAATGGGTGGACGGCGTGTACAGCGAGGAAAATCCCTGGCCGCTCATCAAGGGCGGTTCTTTTAAGAAGGGCGCGCTGTTCGCGTCCTGCTACGCACGGTTCACCCAGCCCCCGGAAGCCCAGAGCGACAGCGTGGGCTTCCGCTGCTGCGCGGACGCCGCGAATGAATCAATCCCGAAATACGGAGACGGCTGCGGAGCAAACCCAGGCCCTTTCATCCACGATGATATCCTCGCCCTGAAACAGGACGCGAAAGTTGTGTTCATCCTGTTCGTTGCGCCGGAACAAATCCCCGGCAGTTCAAATAATGCGCCGCGTGCAATCATTATGCAAAACGATGGCACAGCGTCGTTGATTAACAATGCCGAAAAGAGCAAAGATAAATGGGCGCTGACCGGCCTTGCGCCGGAATCCGCGAAATCCATTGCAGATTCAGTCACAGGCTGGTTCGAGGCCAACCACGGTCCCGAGACCTTCAATTATTTCTGGTCCTGTCCGGGAACACGCATTTATGCGTTTCATGGGGACAAAGAAACCTGGATAAGCATCAGCCAGAAAACCGCAGCCATTGCGGATCCCGTTCTGTCGGGCATCGCGGACAAGGTTCTCGCCCTGCCATTAAAATAGTTACTCTTCTTCCTCATCCCGCCGCCCGCCGAAAAGAGCCTTCATGCCCTGCGGGAAAATCCAGCCGCCCTTGCGCAGATACGACACATAAGCCAGTACTGTGAACAGCGTGGCCAGGTACATCATGCAGGAAATCAGCTCGGGCTTGAGTTTCAGAAGCGCGAAAAACACCACCGACGCCTGAACCGGATATGTGGCTTTCACAATCATTGTGGGCGTGGGAAAAGTTACCGCGGGATTCCTGCGCTTGATCCGCGTGAACAGGAATATGCCGATGAGCGTGCTGATGTCCGCGTACACGATAATCACCACATAAAGTATGGGCGACACGGGATACGCGCCGCGTGTTCCGTTCAGCAGCCCCACGGCAAGTATCACGATGAGCAGCGGCGACATGAGCAGGCGATCCGCGGTCAAATCGAACATGGCCCCGAAATCGCTCTGCTGTTTGAGGCGGCGCGCGAACTGCCCGTCAAGAAAATCCGTGAAAATGGCGATTAGAAACAGTCCCGCAGCCGCCTTGAGATCGTCCGGCCTGCGGATTACGATGGACATGATCACCACGGCCAAGAAAATTCTGAACCCCGTCAGTATGTTTGGTATCATGCGAAACCGGCTCCCGCCCGCGGCCGCGCGCACACGCCGCCCTGGCCCCTGTTTTTGTCCTGCTTCTCCAGAAAAGACGCGGCAGTCCGCAATGCAATTCTGCATCTTTGAGCGCATTATAGCACATCAGAAATCGCAAAGGAAACAGAACACTTTATCAAGTTGCCGTAAAGGCAACTCACGGGACGCTCTCACCCATGACGCGCGTCCCGCGAGTTCGGAACTCGGATTTTCGCTTCAATTTTCCGCTCGTTTTTTGGATACTATAAATGATTGGCACCGGCTGTTGACCGGCGCGGCTGCGTGCGCATAAAATGGTATCCGGCGGCCCCGCACGCTTTTTGTCAACAGGGGAGGACTCTGTTCGTGACGGCTATCCCCCAGGTTTGCGGCATACGGCCCGAGCGCCGAGCGGCGTTTATGGCTCTTTTTACGCTGTTCGCCGCGGCCATGTTTGTGACGATTTGCGCACAATCGCCGGTCTTTGCAAGTGAATACCGCACCTCATGCCGCTGCGCTCCCAATCCCCAGGAATTCTGCCAGGGCACTCTCGGCGATACTGACATCTTTCTGAATGCCGCGGGCACGATTCTGCGGGGTGCGGATTCCAACTCCTGCCGCGATCTCTGGGAGTACGAATTTTCCTACGCCATTGATAAGATCGCCATTGACACAATCACAAAACTCGTTTTCTTCTCCAGCGGCGACTCGGTTTTCGTACTCTCTCTTAATCAGAAAGAACTCGTTTTCAGCCAAGGTATGAACAGCGGCGTGAAAAATATTTCCCTGCAGCCAAGGGAAAGACTATCCATTGATCTCGTGAATGGTGAACGCCATTATCTCAAAATGAAACTCTCGGCCGTTGACCAATTGCCGGAATTCGAGATGGAATCCCCGCCCGCAGCCGCATCACAGCAGACCGTTTCAATCCCGGATACACGCATCTTTTCGACTCCCGATGAACAGATCGAAAATCAAGAATTGGTTGGACCAGAACAAGATAATGAACAGAATCTTATTGTAAATTTTGATAATATTGCCAAAATACCATTTGAAAATGAAGAATATGATCTTAATATCGAACATACGGAACTTGCAAAAATAACATTTCAAAATCCAATAATATCCGAATCATCTGAAAATAAGATTCAACATGAAAGCATAAGTTCGGAAAAACTGAAAACTAATTCTAATAAAAATGACACATCAATAAAGCATGACACCAGCAATCAGAATGCCGAAAAATCTATGAAGCAAGGAATGAAGACGGCATGGAATTGTGTGCAAAGCGTTGCTCTAAATCCAGAAAAATATAGTAAAAATGCCAATATTTATATTAATAAGCATGGCGTAACCATGATTTCAATGGATTATCTGATCTCACTGAATATCTGTGTTCAAACAAAGATTATGGATAATGTTTTACATATCATTGGACCCAATGGTAAGAAAATAGTTATTGATAATTTGAAAAAATCAATCAAGATAGGTGAAAATAGTCCCGTAAAATTTGATCGCACTTCAAGGCCTTACAGGACCGCACAGAAAAAATATTACATCCCGTTGCGTTCTGTATTAGAGTCTGCCGGTTACAAAGTTTCATGGGATTCAAAAGCAAGGCAGGCCATTGTATCTATTCCATAATTCACTGAAAAATCAATACATATATCATTTTAGCAGGGAAAAGTTCACACTAAATGCCAGCAGAGAACAGCGGTGGAAAGAGCAACCAGGGCGGCAATTTGTGCCCTATGTGCCGCAGGCCGCTCAAGCCGAATTCCTTTTTTTGCACAGGTTGCGGCCACCGTATCGGCGAACCGCCCAAAGCTGCGGTCCAACCAAGCGTAAACCCCGAATTGCTAAAATACCAGCAACGGAGCGCTTCTCTGGAGGAACCGGAACCTAAAGGCAAGCGAGTAAAGAAGAAAAAAGCCGCGCCTCCGTCTGAAGCGGCAGCGTTTTTTAAGGCATTCCAGAAAAAATACATCATATTTATTGGCGTTTCGATATTTTTCATACTGCTCGGAACGGGCTTGTTCGTATGGCAGAACTCCCGGTATCCGGACCTCGAATATCCTGTTCAGATGGAAGAAACCGCGGATGGTATATATATTTCCTCGACAAAAATGATTGCAAAATATACATCCGATGGCGATCTTGAATGGAAATTGGAGAAGGCGGGCCAGGGGCGCGACTTTTCGGGCCGGCTCGATTTTTCGTTCGGACCCGATGGGAATTTGTACATCGCGAACACGAATCACGGCGTGATTGAAATTGTTTCGCCGGACGGCAAATGGACGGGCGCCATGGGCAAGGGCACGCTGGGCGCCCTATTCACCCTGGCGTTTCTCAAAGACGGGCGCATTGCAGTGGCGGACACGCTCAACCATGCAGTCGTGGTGTTCACGGCCGGGGGCGAAGTCGAGGCCAGGCTGGGCGGCGCGGCGGGCAGCGGCGCCGAGCAGTTCAACTTTCCGTCCGGCATTGCGCAGTTGCCCGATGGCCTCATTCATGTGGTGGATTCCGGAAACCAGCGCATGCAGCGCATAGATCTGCAATTCATTTTCCGTGATTCCTGGGATCTGTCTTTGCGAGCAGGCTCCACGCCGCGCCGGGGCGGCATGATCAAATCCATAAAAAACGCTATATTCAAAAGCACTTTTTTCCCGAAACGGATTTTGTTCGATCCGGTCAGGGACCATGTGCATACGATCTACGGACCCGGCATCACAGAGTTTCCAACGGATGAATCATTCATTGTGCGTCTCGACAAAAACGGCCAGTTTGTGGAGAGCGTGGATTTGCCCGCGCCAGGTGGCGGGCCGTTGAATCCGCAGCGGCTGCGCCGCGCGCTGCAAGATAAAATCGCGCTCGTGGATCCGGATGCGTTTATCGCGGGTTCGTGGGATCCGGCCTCGAATTTTTTCGAGCCGGTTTTCAACCCGGGAGTAAGCATGGAACTGCAGCGCATGAAAGACGCGCACGGGTCGTTGCGCGCCATCCGGGGCGTGGGCGTGTTTCTGCTGATTCTGGGCGTTTTGGGCCTGGCTGCGCTCGGAGCGCTGGCATTCAAAGAGTACGGCGGCTATCGCGGAGACAGTGCGGCAACGGCAGGCGGCGCGCCTCCGGCGCATTAACATTTTTGCGGTATTTTTTTCAAATCACCGGTTGACATATCAGCGGGAATTGGGTACACTAACCTTGACTGGTTTATTTCCTCTTTGGTGTTGCAATCGAGCCCGGACTTCAACTCGTCAGCAAAATACTAAAAGGGCTCGAATTTTTTTTGCCTGAAACACGCCCCCGAACGAACTGATCTGTAGACGGAAAATCCTGAAAAATCATTTATCTTTGAGCAGATTTCTATAGATGCGCTCCGTGCGGTCGGCCATGACATCCACGGTGAAGTTTTCGAGCACCATCTGGCGTCCGCGCACGGCCATGTCCTGGCGCAGCGCGGGATCCTCGATGAGTTTGAGGATGGCCTCGCGCAATGCGGCGTAGTCCCGGGGCGGCACCAGAAGACCGGTCTGCTCGTGATACACCAGTTCCGGGATGGCCATGACCTTGCTTGCGATTACGGGCGTCTGTTGCAACAGAGCTTCGACCACGCCCAGGCCGAACCCTTCGCCGTGCGTGGGATAACACGCCAGGTCGCACGCGCGCAGAATGCCCGGCACATCTTTGCGGAACCCGAGGAACAGCACATTGTCCGCGATGCCGAGTTCCCGCACGCGCGCTTCGAGGTCCGGACGCAGAAGCCCGTCGCCGATGACCAGCAGCTTGGCTTCGGGGTGCTCATTCATCACGCCTTGCAGGGCCTGGAACAGGGTGGGGTGCCCCTTGACCGGCACCAGGCGGCCCACAGTGGCGATGAGAAAATCGTCATCGGACAGGCCGTGCGCGGCGCGATCAAACGGACTCGCCTCGGCCTCGGCAAGCATCCGGTCCGTTTCGATGCCGTAATACACGGTTCGCATGTGCTGTTTCGGAATCTTCTCCACCACATGCACGAATTCCTGGAGCGCGTCGGAGATGGTGATGACGCGGTGCGCCCAGCGGCTCACGATGCCGTCCAGCTTGTACAGCCGGGACGGACGCTCGTAATTGTCGTACCCGTGTTTGGTGCTCACAATGCAGCGCACGCCCGCGCTGCGCGCTGCGGGGATGCCGTACAGATCCCCGTGAATCAGGTGGGTGTGAACAATGTCGTATTTGCCCGCGGCCACAATTTTGCGCACGGCCCTGAAGGCCCCGAAATCCGTGTGTGTTCGAATTGGAATGGGTGTAACTTTTACCCCGGCCGCCTCGTTTTTTGCGTAATACTCCGGAAAATCCGCTTCGGGCGGGTGCAGAATCAGAAATTCCACGACGAAACCGCGGCGGACAAGAGCGGGCAGGAGCATGCCAAGGTGATGCTCGGACCCGTATATTCCGCTGATTTTCTGAATGTGAAGCACGCGCGGGTTTGGCATGATGCGTCCGATCAGGTAAGAATCCGGGTGTAATAAGCCGGGCAGCCGCGGCAGATTTTGGGCGGCGAATCGCTCTTGAGCGCGCGGCGGAACGCCTGATACTTCTTGTTGTTCCAGATTTCCGCAAAAGGTGTCTCGAAAATATTTCCGAATTGGATCACATCCGGGTTGGACCCCTGCACGCAGCACGGGGTCACAAAGCCCTCCACACTGATGTAGGTGGAGAACCAGGGCCACTGGCACCCGCGCACGGTCTGATCGCCGGAAAAGTCCGAAACTTTGTTGAACCGCACGCCATGTTTTGCGGCCTCTTGTTCGGTCTGCGACACGATGTCCGCGAATTCGCCCTTATTGATGCCAAGCTCTTGAACTACGGATTTGGACAATTCCTCGCGGCCCCAGGAGTGCAGGTTCTGAATGTAGAGATTCTTGACGCCCGCATTTGCGGCCAGAGCGGGCATCTGCGGCAGTTCCCTGATGTTTTCTTTCATGGCCAGGAACCACACGCCCACAAGCATGTCCGCCGGGGCGCGGCGCCCCAGCCGTGTGAGGTTTTCAATGACTTTTTCAAACACCGCGCCGCGCCGGAAGTGCTCGTATGTCTGCTTTTGCGCGCCGTCTATGGACACGCGCACCTCGTTCGGCCCTGCCGCGATGAGCTTCTCGCAGTTCTTTTCGTTCAGCAGGCAGGCGTTGGTGTTGAAATACACAAAAACGCCCTGCCGCCTCGCAAACTCCACCATGTCGAAGAAATCCGGGTTCATGAGCGGTTCGCCCACGCCCTGAATGGCGAGTTTTTGCAGAAACGGGAATTGCCCGATGACATGGCGGAACTGCTCGATGGTCATTTGCTGCTTTGTGCGGCTGCGCAGGGCGGGGTCGCACATGAGGCAGTCGAGGTTGCAGCGCAGGGTCGGCTCGATAATGATGCTCAAGGGGTGGTAGCGGACGATGTCCGGCTCGGAACGGATGGCCGCATAGCCGCGGGCCATGTTAATCATGCCGGGCGCGCGGCCGCGCCGCCAGCATTGCAGGGCGTAACGGGCGACTTTACCGGGGTTCACGCGCGGCCTCCGGCAGTGCGGATCACTTCTTCAAATAGCGCCATGGTATTATTGTATAGATTTTCCCAGGAGAAGTCCTTTAATTTGGCCTGCGAGCGCTGCGCGAACGCCGCGCGCATGTCCGTGTTTTCCATGATCTCGCGCACGCGCGCGCCCAGGGCCGCGTCGTCGCGCACCGGGACCAGGAACCCGTTGCGCCCGTGCTCGATGACCTCGGGGTTGCCGCAGATGTCCGTGGCCACCACGGGCAGGCCCGCGGCGAAGGCTTCCAGAATGCTGTGGGGCAGGCCCTCGTATTCGGTGTTCAGCACGAACAGATCGCAGCGGCTCAACAGGCGCATCACATCCTCGTGCGCCAGGCGGCCCGTGAACGCCACACGGTCCCCCACGCCCAGTTGCCGCGCCTGGGCCTTGAGGTTGTCCAGCTCCTGCCCGTCTCCCACAACAACCAGGGACGCGCCCGGCAACTGCGCCACAACATTCACGATGCGGTCCACGCCCTTGTGCGGCACCAGCCTGGCCACGGTGATGAGCTTGAACGAATCCTCGGGCACGGGCAGGGGGAATTGCGCCGCGTCCCGCGGAATCTCCGGCGCGTCCAGGGCATTGAGAACCACCCGCACCCTGGACTCCGGAGCGCCCCAGCCCACGGCGAGTTTTTTCAGGTACAGGCTCGGCGTGAGCACATGGTCCACGCTGCGCACCACCCGGCGCTGCGTCCAGCGCAGCAGCGAGAACAGGGGCGGATATTTTTTTGACTGGAACTCGTCCAGGCCGTCGTCAATGAGGCGGCGGGTGCGCAGGAATTCCCAGGGGATGTCGCCCGTGATTTTCACCACCACGGGCCGGCGGAACGCCGGGCGCGCCAAGAGCACGGGGAACCCGGTGTCCCAGGGGCAGCCGTTGTCGAACACCAGGTCGGCCCAGGGCGCCTGGCGCAAAACCTCGCGGAAAGTGCGCAGGGAGCGCAAGGGCACGCGCACGCCGGGCCGG
>JAGUYV010000407.1 GCA_020061125.1 bacterium
CGTCCCCCGAAGAACCCAAATGGCTGCACATCGAAATCAAAACCCGGCACGGCTCCAAGTACAAGAGTCTGGCCCCCATCCGCATCCCGTTCTCCATCATCCGCCTGTTCTTCAGGTTCCTGCCCGCCAACACTTTTCCCGGCAGGGACTTCAATCCCGAGGCCCTGCTCGATCTTCTCAAGAGCGGCAAGCCCCTGGAAATGTCCGACGAAGAAGGCGGCCGGGCCATTCGCATCTTCGCGGAATAACCATTGCTCCGCAACGCGCTTGATGTATAATGTATTCCAATAAAAATACGAAAGGACGAGGCAATCGCCCATGGGCACACTTTCCAAGGACAAAATCTATTCGTTTGAGAAATCCACCAAACTTTTTGAGCGCGCCACCAAGGTGATCCCCGGCGGCATCTACGGCCACCAGTCGCCCGTGTTGTGCGTTCCCGGCTCCTTCCCCTATTTCATTGAAAAAGCCGAAGGCTCCCGCTTCTGGGATGTGGACGGCAATGAGTACATTGACTACATGTGCGCCTATGGCCCCATGGTGGTGGGTTACAACAACCCGCGCGTGGAGCAGGCAGCGCGCAAGCAGCAGGAAATCCTCAATGTGTCCAACCTGCCCGGCCCCCTGTGGGTCGAGCTGGCCGAACGCCTGGTCAAGCAGATCCCCATCGCGGACTGGGTCGCATTCGCCAAGAACGGGTCCGACATCACCACCTGGTCCCTGCAACTCGCGCGCGAATACACCAAGAAGAAAAAAGTGCTGGTGGCGAAAAGCACCTATCACGGCACCCATGCCTGGTGCACGCCCCTGCCCCCCGGCGTCACGCCCGAGGACCGCGCCAACATCGTGTTCTTCCAGTGGAACGACCTCGACGACTTCATGAAAAAATACGAGGCCAACAAGAACGACTTCGCGGGCGTGATCGTGACGCCGTTCCGGCACGAGGCGTTCGAGAACAGCGCCATGCCCGGCCCCGAATACTACAAGACCATCCGCAAGGTGTGCGACGACAGCAACGCCATCATGATCATGGACGATGTGCGCTGCTCTCTGCGCCTCAATCTGGGCGGCTCCAACGAATACTTCGGGTTCAAGCCGGACATGATCTGCATGTCCAAGGCAGTGGCCAACGGACACCCGTTAAGCGTGGGCGCGGCCAGCGCCAAGCTCAAGGGCGTGGCCTCGGCCGTTTACTTCACCGGCACTTACTGGTCCGCATCCCCGCCCATGGCCGCGGCCATGGCCACCCTCGACGAACTCGAAGAAAAAGACGGCGTGGCGTACATGGACAGGATCGGCAAAATGCTCATGGACGGACTCCAGAAACTCGCCGCGAACCACGGTCTGCAGGTCACAACCTCCGGCCCGGGCGCGATCCCCTACATGACCTTCGCCAACGAAAAGGATTTCCGCCGCATGCAGCTCTTCAGCGCCGAAGCCACCAAGCGCGGCGTCTTCTTCCACCCGCACCACAACTGGTTCGTGTCCACCGCGCACACCGAGGACGACATCAAACAGACTCTGGAAATCTCGGATGTGGCCTTCGAGATCGTGAAGAAGAAATTCGGAAGCTGACGCGAACCGTTTCTCAAGATGCTTTCATCCAGACAGGGGCTTCGGCCCCTGTTTTTTTTGCTGCGGACTTTCAACAGAACATTGCTGCCAGGAAACATTGACGGTTCCGAACCCTGGCCGTACAATGATATTGTTACGATATCAAATCTCGTGTTACGATGGAAGGCGGAAATCATACCATGCACATACCCGACGGATTCACGGCCGGACCCATCAACACGGCCGCGTATGTGGTGAGCGGGGGGCTGACGGCCGTTTCCCTGCGCCACGCTGGCAGGGAACTGGGCGAAAAGCAGGCGCCGTTTCTTGGCGTGACGGCCGCGTTCATCTTCGCGGCGCAGATGCTGAACTTCCCCGTGGCCGGCGGAACCAGCGGCCATTTTCTCGGAGCCATGCTGGCCGCGATCCTGCTCGGTCCGCTGAACGCGTTTCTGGTCATGGCCGTGGTGCTTGGCATCCAGTGCCTGGCGTTCGCCGACGGAGGCCTCACGGCCCTGGGTGTGAACATCTTCAACATGGGCGCCGTGGGCGGCATCCTGTGTTACGGAATTTTTGCGGGTATGCGCGCGGTGCTGCCCAAAACACGCAGCGCATTTCTGGCTGCGACAGGCGCCGCGGCATGGATGTCCGTGGTTCTGGCGTCCACGGCATGCGCCATCGAATTGGCCCTGTCCGGCGTGGTTCCGCTCACCGCCGCCCTGCCCGCCATGGCGGGTGTGCATGCGCTCATCGGCGTGGGCGAAGCGCTCATCACGGTTGCAGTGGTGGCCATGACCCTGCAGATGAGGCCGGACCTGGTGGCCGCGTGGCGCGGTGATTCCGTTACCGATCAGCAAACAGCGCTCGGCAAGTCATGGACAGCCGCTGTCATCGGCGGCGTGATACTGTCCGTGGCTCTGGCTGTTTTCGTATCCCCGTTCGCATCGTCATGGCCCGACGGACTGGAAAAAGTTGCGGAAGACATCGGGTTCATTGACCGCGCCCCGGAACAGGGTGTGTGGAAGGCGTCGCCGATTCCGGATTACGCGGCGCCCGGCGTGGGCAATGACGCTCTGGCCACGGCCGCGGCCGGATTCATCGGCACGGTCATCGTACTGGCCGTGGGCTGGGGCCTTGTGCGCGCCGTGCGCCAGCGCAAACAAGAACGCAATGCGGACGCTGACGCCGGGGCCGCGCCATGAGCGGCGGCCACGCGCATGCGCCGGTTGCTGCGCGGGATGACGCCCCGCCGCTCGATATTCGCGCCCAGGTTTTGCTGTTTTTCTCCCTGATTGTCATCGGCGTTTCCACGCCCCCGCAGGCGCTTGCGGCGTTCGCCGCCTATTTCATGTTTGTGGGCGCCTCACTCATACTGTTCCGCATCCCGGTCCTGCTGTTTCTCAAGCGCGCGGCCGTGGCCATTCCGTTTGTGCTCATGATCGCCGCGTTTCTTCCGTTTCTGAAAAGAGAAGCTGGTGACACGCTGTATCCGGTTCTGGGCGGGCTGATGCAAGTGTCCGAAAGCGGGCTGTGGGCGCTGGCAAACACCGCGCTCAAAGGCCTGCTGGGCGTGTCGTGCCTGGTTGTGCTGGGCGCGGCCAACCCGTTTCAGCTCGTGCTCTCGGCTTTGCAGTGGTATCGCATGCCCGCCGCTCTCGTGCAACTCACGGGATTCACCTACCGTTACCTGTTCGTGATCTCGGACGAGCTGCGCCGCATGGCGCGGGCCAGGGACGCGCGAGGCTACCGGGGCCGCTGGATCTGGCAGTCGCGCGTCATAGGCCAGATGATCGCCACCCTGTTTTTGCGCAGCTACGAGCGCTCGGAGCGCATTCATGCGGCCATGTCGTCCCGCGGTTACGACGGAACTATTCCGGAATCCGGGCTGCCCCCCGCAAACGCCGTGCACTTCGCCGCAGCCGCGGTCTGCGTGGCCTCTTTCCTGGCCGTACGCCTGTGGCTGATATGACTTTTGCTTATAATGAATCGGGACGGCAATCCGCGCCCCTGGACGAACGATTATGAGTCACTACGCCGCCCTTGACATCGCCGGCCTGCACTTCCGCTACCCGGACGGCACCGCCGCGCTCAACGGCGTCAACCTTCATGTGCATGAGGGCGACCGCGTGGGCCTCCTCGGGGCGAACGGCGCGGGCAAGTCCACGCTCCTGCTCCATCTCAACGGAATCCACATTCCCGAATCGGGAACCGTGTCCGTGTTTGGCATTGCGGTTCAGAAGAAAACCCTGCGCGAAGTGCGCCAGCGGATTGGCCTCATTTTCCAGAACCCCGACGATCAGCTTTTCTGCCCCACGCTCTACGACGACATCGCCTTCGGCCCCAGGCAGATGGGCATGAGCGAGCATGATGTGCGCCACAGGGTGGACCACGCGGTCGAGGAAGCGGGACTCAACCCGGACCTGCTCCAGAAGAATGTCTATCACCTTAGCTTCGGCCAGAAGAAGCTGGCCAGCATCGCCACGGTGCTGGCCATGGATGCGCGCATTCTGGTGTTTGACGAACCCACCATCGGCCTGGACCCGCGCGCGCGAAAAAGCATCATGAGGCTGCTGCGCCGTATCGGCCGCACACAGATTGTGGCGTCGCACGATTTCGGCCTACTGCGCGACACCTGCACGCGCGTGGCCGTTCTGCACAAGGGCGTTGTCTCCGCTGAAGGCGCGCCCGCGCAAATCCTCGACGACGACCTGCTGCTGAAACGAAACGATCTGTCCTGAAAAGCCGATCGCTCCATCCGATTTTCTTGCATTTGTGAACACTTTCCCGAGTTTTGTATAATAGGGGCACAAAGGATTTTCCGGCGCGCGGGAGCGATGCGGAAACGCACCGGCCCGCCGCAACAAAACCCGCGAGGTGACATTTCCATGCCGACAAAATACAAGGGCTACATGGGCGACATGCTGGTGGTGGACCTGTCCACCCGCGAGGTGAGCCATTACGATGTTTCCGACAGGGACCGCGAGATGTTTCTCGGCGGCAAGGGCCTGGCCGCCAAGATTCTTTTCGACACCCTGCCCACAGGCACGGATCCTCTCGGCCCTGACGCCATTCTGATCTTCAACACCGGCCCGCTCAACGGAAGCGGCGCGCCCTGCACCAGCCGCTTCAACATCTCGGGCAAAAGCCCGCTCACCGGCGGCATCGGCTCCTCGAACTGCGGCGGCAATTTCGGTGTTCAGCTCAAGCGCGCGGGTTACGACGGCCTTATCGTCAAGGGCAAAGCCGATTCGCCGGTCTACATTGAAATCACCGAGGACAGCGTGGAGATCAAGGACGCTGCGCACCTGTGGGGCAAGAACACCGAGGAGACCCAGGAAGCGCTCGACACAAAAGCGGGCATTGTGTGCATCGGCCCCGCAGGCGAAAACCTGGTCCTGTACGCGGCCATCATCTCGGGCGAGCGCGCGGCCGGCCGCTGCGGCCTCGGCACGGTCATGGGCAGCAAGAACCTCAAAGCCATCCAGGCCAAAGGCAAAAAGAAAATCCCGGTGCATGACCCCGAGGGCTTCAAGGAAGCGGTCAAGGCCTGGGTGGATCGGCTCAAGGCCCATCCCATCACCGGCGACATCGTGCCCAAATACGGAACCGGCAATTTCCTCAACAAGCTCAATACAGTCAACGGCCTTCCCACGGCCAACTTCTCTAAAGGGCACTACGAGGACGGGGAAATGATATCCGGCGAGGCGCTTGCTGAAAAGCACCTCGTCAAAAACATGGGCTGCGTGAGCTGTCCCATCCGCTGCGGCCGCGTTGTGACCGTAGCCGGAAAAGATGTCAAAGGCCCTGAATTCGAGACCATGGGCCTGTTCGGCTCCAACATTCTCAACAACGACCTGGGCGCCATTTGCGACTGGAACCGGCAGATGGACCTGCTCGGGCTCGACACAATCAGCGCGGGCGGCGCCATCGCATTCGCCATGGAACTCACCCAGCGAGGGTTGCTCGACAGCGACCTTGAATTCGGAAAGATTGACAACATCGCGAAAACGCTGGACGATATCGCATACCGCCGCGGCCTGGGCAACGATCTGGCCGAAGGGGTCAAGCGCATGGCGGACAAATACGGCGGCCACGACTTCGCCATCCATTCCAAAGGGCTTGAAATCGCATCCTACGAACCGCGTGTGTCCGCAGGAATGGGGCTGGGCTACGCCACGGCCAACCGCGGCGGCTGCCACCTCAACGCCGGCTACATGGTTTTCTTCGAACACCTCGGACCCATCACAATGGATCCGCTCACCCCGAAATCCAAATACGCCTGGACCATTTTCCAGCAAAACGCCATGGAGGCCGTGAGCAGTTCGGGCAACTGCCTATTCACCACCTACGCCATCATCCCGGCCGCAGCCACCAAAGTAGATCCAAGCAGCACGCTGGCGTCCGCAATCAGCAAAACCCTGGTCGCTTCCGGTCCGGCCATCAACATGACAAACAAAATGGTGCCGTCCATTCCCCTGCATGTTCCCGACATCCCGCACTCCAAGGTCATCAGCAAGCTCACGGGCATGAACATGCACCTGGGCAACTGGCTGGCTGCGGGAGAACGCGGTTACAACATGGAGCGCCTGTTCAACTTGAGCGAAGGCTTCACGGCCGCGGACGACACCCTGCCCGCCCGGTTCACCAAGACCGCGCAGAACCCGGACAAGCCGGAGACCAAGGTGCCGCTCGCCGTCATGCTTCCCCAGTATTACAACGGCCGGGGATGGGATAAAAACGGCGTGCCCACGGCCTCGCGTCTGAAACGCCTCGGGCTGGGCAAATATGTGACCGCAAAGGCATAGCGCGCGCTGCGTTCATCCGGGTTCATTCATGCCAGACATCACAGTCCGCTTCTACACTACCCTGCGTAAAGCCGCGGAGACCGATGAATTCGCCTGCTCCGCAGCCACGGTGCGCGAAGCGCTCGACTGCGTGAAAGAACAGTTCGGCCCGGAATTCATGAAACGAGTTCGCCGCTGCCAGGTGTTCGTAAACAGCGACAATGTGATCCACATGCACGGCCATCGCACGCGCCTCAACACGGGCGACATCGTGCACATCTTTCCTCCGGCCGCGGGCGGCTGACCCGCGCCGCGTACTCCCATTCACTTTTTCTTGGACGGTTTCTTATCCGTTTCCTGCCGGGTGGCTTTCTCTTTGGTGCTTTTCACCATTGTCAGCGGTTCATTCATGAACTCGCCGATCCACTCCTTGCGCAGGAAATCGCCGTTGGGATTGGCGATGGTCTTGGGACTGACCCAGAAGCGCATGTCCACGGATGTGCCGTACGCTTCGGGCAAATCCCAGAACAATTCAAAAACATCTTTTTTCGTTTCCGCGAGAACGGTGACGCCAAGGGTGATGAACCGTTCGAGGTCGAAGTCGAAAGTCTGGAACCGGTACTCTGCTCCGGGCTTGAGCAACTCTCGCTTGTGCAGGGCGAAAAACCAGTGCGGGGTGTACACCGCGTTGGGCTGCATGGCCACGCTGCGGCTGCGCGCGTTGGCGCCATCGCCGGTAATGATTACGATCTTCCTGGCGTCCCAGTCAAACACAAAGGTTTTGTGGATTTTGCGATATGCTTTGTAATATCGGCCTTCCTTGAATACGACCGCCTTGTTGGGCTTGAGGCTGCCCTGCGCCAGGGTCACTTCAAAATCCACATTATCGTAATACGCGTTCTGCTTGATGCGAACCTGCTCCTTGTAAACGATTTTTCCACCCGACGCCTGAACGGCTATGTGAACGAAGCCCACATGCGTTCCGGCCAGATCCACGCGATACCAGGATTCCGAGGATTGCAGGTTGTGCGTTCCGGCCAGAGCCGGCGTAAGGGTCTCGTATGCCCGGCGGCCGTCGTCAATAATCTGCGCTCCGGCAGGCTGCGCCCCGCACGCTGCGATCGCGGCGCATAGGACGAAGGCCAGCGTGATTTGCATGGCGCGACGGAAGAAAAGTTCTCCGGCAAGGCAATGGTCCCGCATGCGCGAATCCTCCGCATTCCCGGCGAAGACGGCCTGCGGGCCGCAGTGTGCGGAGGGCCTTTTCCCCGGAAACGCATTTTTGACATTGTTTCAATTGTATACTATATTACATTCTCGTGAATTGACAAATTGCCTTGCGCGCGGAACGGAGCCTTTGCCGTGAAACATGTCGTCAGCGTCAGCATAGGAAGCCCCTCACGGGACCATTCCGTGACCACAACCATCATGGGCGAGGAATTCAAAATCGAGCGCATCGGCACCGACGGCGGCCTGAATGGAGCCATGGAGATGCTCAAGGATCTCGACGGCAAAGTGGACGCCATCGGCCTGGGCGGCATTGACCTGTATCTGGTGGCGGGCAGCAAGCGCTATGTGATCCGCGACGCCGCGAAAATGGCAGCAGTTGTCAAAAAGACCCCGGTGTTCGACGGCAGCGGTCTTAAGAACACGCTCGAGCGGGAGATTATCAAGTTCATCGCCGCAGACGGGAAATACCTCAAAAAAGACAGCAAGGTTTTCATTCTGAACAGCGTGGACCGGTTCGGAATGGCCGAGGCCATATGGCAACAGGGCTGCAAGATCTGCTTTTCGGATTTCATGACCGGGCTGGGCCTGCCAATCCCCATCAGGCGCATGGGAACCATGCGCGCCCTGGCCGCGGTTCTCCTGCCCATTTTCACCAAAGTGCCCTTCGAGATGCTCTACCCCACGGGCAGCAAACAGAACGAACGCACGCCCAGATTCCGCACCTGGTTTAATTGGGCCGATGTGTGGGCCGGAGACTTTCTGGTCATCAATCGCTACATGCCCGACGACCTGCTGCCCGGAAAGGTGATCATCGCCAACACAGTGACCAAGGACAATGTCGAGGAACTGCGGCGCCTGGGGCTGCGCGCGCTCATCACCACCACGCCCGAGTTCGAAGGCCGCTCTTTCGGCACCAATGTCATGGAAGCCGTGTACGCCACGCTCCTGGGCAAAAAAGCCGGTGATCGCCTGCTCGACAGTGAGCTTATTGACCTCATTAAGAAACTCGGCGTCAAACCCCGTATCGTGCCTTTGAACGACTAAAGGCTGTTTCAGCGCACAAATCTAATTCTGAAAAATTACATACGACCGCCACCCGCTCCGGCTGTGCATTTTCTGTGTACAGCCACGGCGCGTAAACCGGGGTTGACATGGCGTAAGCTCCGGTTTGCTTTGCAAAGATCCCGGAGTTGACCTCCGCGTCTCCTTTTTGTGGATATCAAACCATAAGCCCGCGGCGTATCGTTAAATCAGTGATTCATGACGGAGGAAATCTGACCTGTGACTGCATGCGGCACAATGATTCTCGTCGTTGACGGAAACTCCTACATTTCCGGGAAAATTGCCGAACACTTTTTCATGAACGGCGAATCCTGCTGCGTGTCGCAGTGCAACTGCCTGGATTGCGCGTCAATCCTCACCACCGCCCTGCCCTTCAGTTTTGTGCTCATGGACGCGCTCACCGTCAGAGTCGGACATGACGAGTTTGTCCGATTCAGATCCCGAAATCCAAATGTAAGGATTCTTGTATATTCCACAAAACTATCGGGCGCGGAGTTTTCCGTAGTGAAAGACACGGCTCTGAAAGCCGGGGCCGATTTTTTCGGAGACGAATTTCAGGTCATCAGCCATGTACGCGATGAACTGCTCCGCTCCGAATGCAGCTCCAAGGGAGTCAAATGAACAATGCCCCTTTTTCATGTCCCAAAAGACATGTTTGAACACTGCGGCGCGGACATGCAATGGAGTCCGCGCCGCCCTTTTCAAAACCCATGCGCGGGGAGCGGTCACAGACGATGAACGCAATCATGGACACGGGCTGCGAGGCGCAATTCCATGCACGCCAGGCTTTTGCAGATGAAAAGCTGGCGGTCATGGGTCAGTTCGCCAGCGGCATGCTGCACGATTTCAACAACATGCTGGGCATCATCGCAGGCAATGCATCCCTGGCTTTGCAGGACATGCCGCGTAACGCGGCGGGATACGAGGAAGTTCTGGAAATCTCCCATGCGGCACGCCGCGCCCAGGATATCGCAAACCACATTCTCGCCATCGGGCGCAGCATCGAGTTCTCCAAAACTCCGGTGTCCCTCAACGAAATCATGCTTGATTCCTGCCGCCTGCTGAAATCCTCAATCAAAGCCAACATCAGTTTCAAAGCGGTTCCACCCAGTGAGCAGATCGTGGTTAACGCAGACCGCTGCCTCATCGAACAGGTGATTGTGAATCTGTGCAAAAACGCCATCCAAGCCATGCCACACGGCGGCTCCGTCACTGTCAAGTGCCACCTGGTTCCCGACGGCAACCGGAAAATCGCGTCATTTGAAGACAAGTCCAAAACATTCGCCGCGATCAAGGTCATAGACACCGGATGCGGCATTCCCGCAGAGAACCTCCTGCACATCTTCGAGCCGTTTTTCACCACAAAACCCGGCGGTCACGGAACCGGCCTGGGTCTCTTCATCTCCAAATACATCATTCAAAACCACGGCGGACAGATACACGCAAACAGCATCCCGGGCATGGGAACCATTTTCAGCGTGCTTCTGCCTCTTGCCTGAAACAGGAGCAAGGATTCTTTGCCGCGGCCGCGGACTAACGCTATCACAAAACGCGCCAGGCTTCGACATATCGGACAAACCAAACAAAAATCAGAGGAGGAATGGACATGCTTCAAAAATTCAAACTTTCAACCAAGATTGTAGCTCTGGGTATCCTGATCACGGCGTTGTACCTCGCGCTGCTCGCGTGGATCTACCCGCGGTTCCAGAACAAAATGTACGAAAACAAGACGGAGAAAACCCAGCACCTTGTCGAATCCGCGGTCAAACTGGTTGACTACTATGTCTCCCAGGCCGAAAGTGGAAAGATGTCCGAAAAGGATGCGCAGGAAGCGGCCTTGGCGTCGCTCAAATCCATGCGCTATGGCGACAATGACTATTTCTTCATCGTAGACATGGATGTCAAGTGCGTGATGCACCCGATCAAACCCGAGCTTGACGGCAAAGACATGTCCACCACCGAAGACCCCAACGGCAAGCGCCTGTTCGTGGAATTCGTCGAAGTAGCCAAGGCCAAGGGCCAGGGCCGCGTTGATTATCTGTGGCCCAAGGCGGGTTCCTCGAAGCCTGTTCCGAAAATCACATTCGTAAAATTGCAGCCCTCGTGGGGATGGATCGTCGGCACCGGCATTTATGTGGACGATGTCAAGGCCGAGATGGCCGCGATATTCACCATCTTTTTGGTGTCCGTGATTGTGATCAGTACGCTGGCCATCGGACTTTCCATCATGCTCACGCGTTCCATCACCGTGCCGGTGAACCGTGCTATTCAGGCGCTTGGAGAAGGCTCGTCGCAGATGGCGGCGGCTTCGGGTCAGGTGTCCGCGGCAAGCCAGTCGCTTGCCGAAGGCTCCGCGGAGCAGGCTTCTTCTCTCGAGGAAACATCTTCGTCTCTCGAAGAGATGGCGGCCATGACCCGGCAGAACGCGGACAACGCGGACCAGGCCAACCGGCTGGCCAAGGAAGCGCGCGAGGCCGCTTTCAACGGCAACGAGGCCACGCAGCGCATGCTCGACGCCATGGGCCGCATCGCCAAATCTTCGGAACAGACTTCGAAGATCATCAAGACCATTGACGAGATCGCATTCCAGACCAACCTGCTGGCTCTGAACGCGGCCGTGGAAGCCGCGCGCGCGGGCGAGGCCGGCAAGGGCTTCGCCGTGGTGGCCGAGGAAGTGCGCAACCTGGCGCAGAGGGCCGGAGAGGCCGCCCGCAATACCGCCGAACTCATCGAAGGTTCCGTCTCCAATACCAGCGACGGCACAAAGATCGCCGACGAACTCGCGTCCGCCCTCGCGGGCATCACGGACAGCTCGGCCAAGGTCAGCGACCTGGTGGCGGAAATCGCCGCGGCGAGCAAAGAGCAGGCCCAGGGCATTGACCAGGTCAACATCGCCGTGAATCAGATGGACAAGGTCACGCAGCAGAACGCATCCAACGCCGAGGAATCCGCGTCCGCGTCCGAGGAAATGAGTTCACAGGCCGAAACGCTCAAGGGCCTGGTGGACGATCTGATTCTGGTGGTCGAAGGCACGAACTCCAAAAAGCTGCTCGCCGCGCACAATGCGGCCGCTCCGCGCGCGCTCACGAGCGCCGCGCATCC
>JAGUYV010000094.1 GCA_020061125.1 bacterium
GCGGGCAGCTCATCGGCGTCCGCTTCGGGGCCGCGGTTCTGCTGCGCGGCCTGTTCGCGCATCTTCTTCTGATATTTGAAGTCGTCGTAATCGCCCAGGTATTCGTCGAGGCCTTCGGGGGTCATTTCCACGATGCGGTTGGCCACCTGGTTGATGAACCAGCGGTTGTGGGACACGATGCAGAGGGTGCCGTTGTAGGAGTTGAGCACGCGGGCGAGCATGGCCTGGCTGGGCGGGTCGAGGTGGTTGGTTGGTTCGTCGAGGATGAGGAAGTTGGCGGGGCTGGCCATCATGCGCGCGAACAGCAGGCGGCTTTTCTCGCCGCCGCTTAACACGCGCACGGGTTTGTCCACATCGTCTCCGCTGAACAGGAACACGCCGAGCAGGGAGCGCAGGGCCGTGCCCGCGGCCGCGCCGCCGGATGCGGCTTCCTCCAGAACGGTGCGGTCCGGGTTCAGCAGCTCGAACTGGTCCTGCGAGAAGTAGCCGATCTCGGTGTTGTGTCCGGCCTTGCGTTCGCCTGTGAAGTCCGTGCGGCCGGCCAGCACGCGCATGAGGGTGGTTTTGCCCAAGCCGTTGGCGCCGATGATGGCCATGCGGTCGCCGCGGTTGAGGGCCAGTTTCACATCCCGCAGCACGCGGTTGTCCCCGTAGGATTTATTTACGCCCGAGAGGCGGATCACTTCCTTACCGCTGGGCTTCTGCACCTGGAATGAAAAATTCAGGGTGCGCTCCTGGTCCGGCATTTCCAGGCGTTCCATTTTTTCGAGGGCTTTGATGCGGGACTGCACCTGGCGCGCCTTGGTTGCTTTATAGCGAAAGCGCTCGATGAAGCGCTCGGTCTGCCGGATTTCGCGCTCCTGGTTTTCGATGCGGTTGGCGAGGATTTCGAGCCGCTTCTGCTTCTCGACTTCGTAGTCGGAATATCCCCCGGTGTACAGGGCGAGCTGTTTCTGCGACAGCTCCGCGATGCGGCGCACGGCGCGGTCCAGGAACGCGCGGTCGTGGCTGATGATGAGTACGGCGCCGGGGTAGGTCTGGAGAAATTCCTCGAGCCACAGGAGCGCCGGCAGGTCCAGGTGGTTGGTGGGTTCGTCCAGGAGCAGGATGTCGGGTTCCCGCAGCAGGAGGCGGGCCAGGGCCACGCGCATCTGCCACCCGCCGCTGAAGGTGCTCATGTCGCGCCGCAGGCCCGCTTCGCTGAATCCGAGGCCCGTGAGCACCTGGGCCGTGCGCGCGCGGAAGGTGAACCCGCCGCGGGTCTCGAAATCGAGGCGCGCCGCGCCCTGGCGTTCCAGCAGTTCGTCGCGCCGCGCTGCATCCAGTTCCTCGGCGGCGGCGGTGTTCAAATCCTCGATTTCCCGCTCGAGCGCCAGGAGCGGGGCGAAGGTTTCGAGGGCCGCTTCCATGACCGTGCGGCCGGAGTCGTAGATGCCCTCCTGGGGCAGGAGCGCCACGGTCACGCCCTTGCGCCGGGACACGGTTCCGGAGAAGTCGCGGATGTCGCCCAGGATGATGCGCAGCAGTGTGGTTTTGCCCGCGCCGTTCGGACCCACAAGCCCGATGCGGTCCTGGGGCTTGATGTGCAGGCACAGCCCGGACATAAGCTCACGGCCGCCGTAACCGAAGTTGATGTCGCGCAAGTGTATCATACCGAACACATTATAGCGATTTGCGCGGGGTGGGGCGGGAATGATTGCGCCGGAGCGGAAAGGAGAGAGGTTTTGGCAGGATAGGCAAGATAGGCAGGATGGCGCGGCTGCGCCGCGACTATTAAGGAACAGATCAATAATCAGCGCAATCTGCTTGAGCGGGATGCCCGCCGGTTCTGTTCATGGAATGAAATGCTTTTGCATATCTTGCGCATCCTGCCTTTCGTGCAAATTCTCTCCCGCACTCCGTTACCCCCGGCTCGTGCGGTATAATCTGCGCATGAGCGAAAACAAACCGCAGGCCATCATCATCGGGGCGAGCCAGGGGATCGGCGCGGAACTGGCGCGAGAGTTCAGCGCGCGGGGCTACGCCGTGGGCCTGGCCGCGCGCAGCGGGGACCGGCTTGAAGCCCTGCGCGCGGAGCTGTCCGGACCGGCGTTCGTCAAGGTCATGGACATCACGCGGACGGACGAGGCCATGGCCGCGTTTGAGTCGCTGATCGAGGACATGGGCGGCATGCACACGGCGGTGATCAACGCGGGCACGGGCCTGCCGAACCGGGATCTTGCGTGGGCGCCGGAAAAGGCCACCATTGATTTGAATGTCACCGGGTTTGCGGCCATGGCCGGGGTGGCGTTCCGGCACTTCGTGGGGCAGGGGCGTGGACGGCTCGCGGGTCTGTCGTCCGTGGCCGCGCTGCGCGGCATCCCCGGCAACGCGGCCTATCCCGCCACAAAAGCGTTTGTGAGCAATTATCTGGAATGCCTGCGCCTGAACGCGCGCCAGCGCAAACTGCCCATCAGCGTCACGGACCTGCGGCCGGGGTTTGTGGACACGCCCCTCACAAAGGGGCAGAAGGGCATGTTCTGGCTCACGCCCGCGCCCGTGGCTGCGCGCCACATCGCCGACGCCATCGAGCGCGGCAAATCCATCGCTTACATCCCTCCCAAGTGGCGGCTGGTGGCAACCGTCCTGCGGCACCTGCCCGACTCCATCTATTCCAAAATGTGACCCGCCGGAAAATCCCGCAAATTTTTTCCTCGAACCCGGAAACCCTACTTTGAAGTGCGGGGTTATACTGGTACAGTTCGATGAACTGACGAGGTTGCGAACACTCCGAAACACACCATAAACCAATTCGACGAAAGAGGTGCACGACCATGATGAACAGCCACGAAGAAGTGTATGAGTTCAAAGGCCGCAAAGAGAGCATCAACTGGCGCAAAGACAGCCACGGCAACATCTTCATGTGCCCGGCGAGCGCGAAGGACCTGTCCGAATGCGTGAGCGAGGACATTGTGGATTTGACCTACTCGCGCGGCGGCTGACCGGCCCGGATGCGCGCCAGGCGTTCACGCAAGCGCGTTTACATGAGCGACACCACAAGAGCCGCTCCCATGAAGGGGGCGGCTCTTTACATGCGCGAAGTAACGGCCGCGGAAGTCCGCGGTTCACAAAGAACGGCGGCAGCATTTACAAGGCATTCATGCGCGCGATGGTGAAGGTGAGGTATGAGGCGAATGCGGTCCACGCGGCATAGGGCGCGAGCAGCAGGGCCGCGGTTTTTGATATGGGCCAGATCAGAAGCAACAGGGCGATGACCGTGGCTTCGAGCACCAGCGCGTGGACGAAAGCCGCAGACAGCATGCCACGGGCGAAGAAAACATAGCTCCATGTCGCGTTCAAAAACGCATTGATCGCGAACAGGGCGATGATCGCGCGGAACGCGTCCGGCCTGGGCCAGGTGTTCCATACGATGATGGCGGATGCCGCGGTAAGGATGTAGATCACGGTCCAGACCACGCCGATGATCGATCCGGGGGGCGTCCACGGCGGCAGGTTGATGGTGCGGTACCAGTCCATGCCCGATGAAGTGAAACTTCCCCCCACTGCTGACACGCACACAGCAATCACCGGAATCACGATATAGTTCAGCTTCATGGGATTCCCTCCGGAATTTATTTTGCGGCCGCGGCGGCTGCAGCGGCTGACACGGCGCACAGGAATGCGCCCCAGGCCATGTCCGTGGCGGACAGGGACCATGTCCAGCCCTTGAGCGTGGCCATGTTCGTAAGATCGTAGATGCCATAGGAAACCAGGCCGAACAGCGCGCCCCGCACAGCCGCGCGTCCAACGCGCCCTGCTGCGGGACCGCCGTCGTCGCGCGCCCCAAAAGCCAGAATCCCAGTGACCAGCAGCACATAAACCAGAGCTGCGGCCGTCCAGTCTGGCTCGATGGCGCCGCCTGTGCCGCGCGCCAGTCCGGCGAGCTTTTCACGGTAATAATCTTTCATCACAACGCCGAGCCAGAGTGCGTCCAGGGCCAGGAGCGCGCCCGATGCCGCCATAAATTTTTTGAGCATGCGTGCGTGTTTCATGATTGTCTCCCCCCGGTATGCGGCGCGTTGCCGAGTTACAGCCTTGAACGGTTCTCTTGACATATTAAACACAACCGCGGGTGAAAAGTGCCATGGCCGAGAATTATTGTCTGCGCCAAGGCTCATAAAAACTTTGATTTGCATGGATTGCCTGTCATGGCGCGGATCGGGTATACTCATCACAGAACTGTTCCGAAACCATATCAGGATGTGCCGCCATGGGCCAACGCAGCAATGAGGAAATCATATATATAACATTGCGCGGGATCATGCTGGCTTGCGTGGCCGTGGCTGTGGGCGCGGAGTGGCTTGCTGCGCCGGGGGAAGCCCTGTCTCTGGCTATATATGGCATTGTGTGGGCCGCGCTGTCGTCGGCGGCGCTGTTGAGCTTGTTCGGGCGCGGACTTTCGTTCATCGCGCAATGGGCGGACATTGCGCTGCTGGGCTGGATTGCGTGGCACAACGGGGGCAACGCCAGCCCTGTGGCGTTTCTGCTGCTGCCCCAGACTGCGGCCATGGCCCTGTTCTCGGGCCGCGCCGTGGCTCTGTTCAGCGCCGTGGCGCTCATGCTTTTCCATTGGTACCTGGAGCACCTGTCCGGCCGCCCGGGATTCTATTCCGTGGCCTTCTGGTTCGCGTATGGGTTCGCCGTGCTTTGGCCCGCATATTTCGCCATGGCCGGGCAGAACATCCAGTCTCTGCGCCTGCGCCTCACGGCCCTTCAGGAACGCGAACGCTATCTGGAACGCGCCCTGTCCGCCATCGAGAACAAATACGAAAAAAGCTCGGTGGTGGACGAAGTCACCGGGCTGAACAACTTCCGCTATTTCCGGGACCGCATTGACAAGGAAGTCAAGCGCGGGCTGCGCCAGAAGTACATCTTCAGCCTGTGCATTCTCACGGTTGACGATCTGGAGATTTACGAGAAAAAGTTCGGCGCGGCCGAAAGGGATCTGGCCCTGGGGCGCATCGCGCGGCAGGTGATCAAGGCCATGCGCGACACGGACCTTGTGGCGCGGTTCCAGAACAACGGGTTTGCGTTTCTGCTGCCGGACACCGAGCCGCGCAGGTCCGTGGTGCCTGCGGTGCGCCTTCGGGACAAAATCACAGCCCTGCAGTTTGGAACCGAACACAACTTCCACTTCAACATCAGCATCGGGGTGGCCGGATTCCCGTCCGACGCGGACGACATGGCCGGATTGATCAGCGCGGCCACGGCGGCGCTGCACCGCAGCGCGGCGCGCGGCGCAAATCAGATCACCCTGGCCTCGTCGCTGTTTCGCAATATTTCCTGACTATGCAAATGTGAACGCGAGCCGTCAGCGGCGCGGCTGCAAATCCGCGAGAACTTCGCGCATGGTTTCCACCATGCCGTCGTCGCGATACAGAGTCGCGCTCCACTTGAGTCCGGGAATGGCGCGCGTGTAAGTGTCCCAGTCGCGCTCCCACTGGTTTGCGTATGCAAAGGCTTTAGCGCGGTCCGTTTCGGCGCCGCTTTCCTTCCACCGGCAGTAGTATAGATACGCGGCCGCATAGCTGCGCAGAACCCGCGCCAGGGCCAGTTCGTACTCCAGGGACTGGACCGCGGACTGGCGCAGGTCCGCGGGCGCGGACAAATCTTTGGCGATGCCGAGCATGTCCTGGATCAGCAACACGGCGTCTTCCTTTTCACGCACCATGTGATCCACGCTCGCCGCGGCGGCCGTGTAGATTTTACGCAGGGGGCCGCTGCCTTTGATGACATCGTCGCGCACCCAGTTTTCGTTGGGCATCCAGGGGTCGCCCTTGGCCTGTGCGTATGCCTCGAAATACATGAGCTTGCGCACGGCCTCCGTGGACATTGCCAAAAGGGCCGCGATTTTGTCCGCATCCTCGGCGCCGAAGGTGAGCGCGCCCCATTCTCGGGCCAGGTCTCCGGGGTCCAGGGCAGGATTCCAGGCCAGGTGCGCGGCGGCGTAGATGTTGGCCTGGTTCCAGAGATCGGTTTTGGGATAGGGGCCGTCCCAGCCGCCGCCGTGGTGCCAGTTCCATGCGCC
>JAGUYV010000023.1 GCA_020061125.1 bacterium
CCGCCCGTCAACCTGGCCGTGTCCCTCAACGCGCCGGACGACGCCCTGCGCGACCGGCTCATGCCCGTGAACCGCAAATTCCCCATCGAAGAACTGCTCGGCGCGTGCCGGCATTACGCCCGCGCCACAGGGCGGCAGGTGACCATCGAGTATGTGCTGCTGGACGGCGTGAACCACGCGCCGCGCCACGCCCGCACACTGGCAAAGCGTCTCGACGGCATGCCCTGCAAGGTCAACCTGATCCCCTTCAACCCGTTCGAGGGCGCCTCGTTTAAGCGCCCGTCCGACGGCTCGGTCCTGGCGTTTCAGGAGGAGCTGAAACGCAACGGTATCGAAGCGTTTGTCCGCAACAGCCGCGGGCGCGACATCGGCGCCGCCTGCGGGCAGCTCGGAGGAAATCCGCATGGCAGATGACAAAAAGGAACAGCAGATAGATCTCAAGCAATGGATCAAACTCCACGGCTCCGGCTTCGTGGTCAAGGTGCGCAACGGCAAGCCGTACCTCTCGAAAAAACCGAACCGCAACCCGGCCAGGCGCAAAAGCGCGGGCGAACAGCGCCAGGTGAACCTGTTCAAGCTCGCAGTCAAGCACGCGCAGGACGCCCGGGAGGATCCGGAGCTGTCCGAAAAATACCGCGCGATCGCGGAGCGCGAAAGCCGGTCCGCATACCATGTGGCCATCTCGGAATTCCTCAAGCAGCACCGCGAGGAATCGCCGTCCGGCAAGCTGGAATTCGAAGACATCCTGGTGGAAAAGACCGGAAGCCACCTGTTTCTGAAGGTGCTGTTCGAGAGCGCGCTGCCGCTCAAAAAAATGGATGTGTGGCTTCTGGAGCTGGACAAGACCCTGGTAGAGCAGGGCCGGGCCGAGCAGGCCACGGTCACGGCCTGGTGGTATCTGATACAGAACCCGGACATCGCCGGGCTGCCGTTCCGCGCCGTGATCAAGGCTACGGACGCCGAGGGCAATGTGTTCGAGGGAGAGCGCGTGATTGTGTAGCGCGTGCCCACACGATCATCCGCATGGAAAGAGGATAGACATGAACAAGGCCCGTGTTTTGATAGTGGACGACGACGAACATTTCCTCGAGCGCCTGGGCGAACGCCTTGAAGGCTTTGGATTCAAAATTACCCGCGCGCGCAACGGCCAGGAGGCTTTGCGCCTGGCCGGGGAAAAAGAATTCGACGCCGTGGTGCTGGATGTGCAGCTTCCGGACGTGAGCGGGGAAACCGTGCTCACGGAAATGCTGGGGAAAGATTCGGATCTTCGCGTGATTATGCTCACCGGGTACGCGAACATAGACCAGGGCGTGAGGGCGATCCGGTCCGGCGCTTTCGATTACCTCGAAAAGCCCGCGAACATGCAGCAGCTTGTGGACAGGCTTCGCGCCGCGCACGAGCAGCGGCTGCTCCTTATGAACAAGAGCAAGGAATCCTGGCTGCGCGGCATTTTGAAACGCGCGTTCCAGTAAATTTATGTGATGACGCAGATTGCGCGGCTATGTAAAAAGGCCCGGCGGAATTTCCGCCGGGCCTTTTGGTTTGTCTGGAAAGAGCAGCCGATCAGTTGATGATGAGATAGAAGAACTGGTAGGGCGCACCTGCCACATTGGCGCCGCTGAAAGTGCAAACCTGGAAACTTGTGGCAGGTGTCACGGACTGCACGCGCATGCCGCCGAATGTGTCGGCCGGACCGAACGGCGTTACCAGGATGGTGCTGCCGCCAGTGACCACCGGCGTGTTGACGACAAAGCAATTGTTGCCTACCGGGATGCTGGCGGTTCCCGTGACATTTGAGCTTGGAATGATGATTTTGCCGACCCGGTTGACGCCAAAGGCCTGGGAGCCGTTTGTTCGCAGGTTCACGAGCATGCCGTTGGTGCCGGTGTGGTCGCCGCCGATGAGGCTGCTGCCCGCGTCCGTGCTGTTGGTTGTTATGTACACGGTGTCCGTGGCGTTTGTATTGTTCGTGGATTCGAAATATCCAGCACGGCCCGAGCCGGACACCGTTGCAAGAACCGCTTTGCCCGTGCTGGTTGTTCCGAACACGCCCGCTCCGTTCGTGCTTTCGCCAGACACGCCTTTGTCCCACCCGGCGCCGTACACGCCCACGCTGTTGGCGCCCCCGCCCCAGGCATATACGCCGTAGCCGCCGCTGGTAGTCTCCGCGTACACCGCCCGGCCCGTTGTTCCGCTGGCCAGGGCGTGGAGACCGTAGCCGGCCACATTCGTGTTTTCAAAATATGCCGTGGAAGTGGCCGCTGCGCTTCTAGCGTAAATCACGGAATTCCCGTTCGCGGCATTCGTGTTCTCGAAGCGCGCCGCATGGCCGCCCGTTCCTGTGTGTGCCACCTCGAGGCCCATACCGCCCGCGGATGTTGATGCGGTGGTGATGAATACAGTGGATGTTGCGGATGTGGCAAGGGTCTCAAAATAAGCCGCGCGGCCCGATCCCTGGTTTTGCGCCTTGACCGCGGGGTTGGGATTGCCCCCGCTGGTGATGATGAACTGCGCGGGCGTGCCCTGTGTGCCGGGGTTGGTAATGTTGATCCCGTTGATGTTTCCGCCCGAGGCCACAAAAGCGGTTTGCCCCGGGGTGGCTGCGGAGGAGACAAACCCCAGCGAGGTGACCGTGCCGGTGGCATAAGCGTTGCCTGTTGCATTCACCACAAACTTGGGGTTGGCGCCGTCCGTGAACCGGAGGAAATCGCCTATGCCGCCTGACAGCTCGCCGCCGAACAGCCCGCCGCTCGAAGACAGGCTGGAATTCGCCGCATACACCGTGGTTGTGGCGCCCGCGCTTTCCGCGTACAACGCCGAGGAATCGTTGAGATTTCCCGTGGTCATGAACCGGCCTGCGTTGCCGCTGCCAACAGCGTTGCCCGAGACCACGGATTGAATGCCCGCGCCCCCCGCGGCCCCGAAGTTGTTTTCCACATAAAGCGTAAATGTGGCGCTGGATCCGGTGAGTGTCGCCGCACGGCCCGTGCCTGTGTTGTACACATCAAGCGTGCTTGTGGCCGTGAATGCGTTGATGACCAGAGAGCCGGTCATGGTGTCGCCGGAGGCGTCCACGAAACCTCCGCCCACGGTGCTTGTGGCGATGGGATCCCATGTGCCGCCCGCATTTTTCACTTGAATCACACCCGCGCTGTCGCGGATGCCGAAGCCGAGCGCGCCCTGGGTGGTTCCGAAGTTCATGTAACCGCCGTCGTACACAACAGTCCCGCTGGCCCAGACCATTCCGGCGTTGTCCACCTGGAATTTGTCGGCGCCCAGAGCCTCGAGATCGAGCAGAGGCCCGCCGCCAACGGCGTTACCGGACATGAGCGCGCCGCTGCCGCTGTTGGAAATGTTGATAACGCTGCTGCCGTTTCCTGCATTGGTCACATCGAAATATGCGCCCGTGCCCGTCCCGGCGTTGGAAATACTGACCACGGGCATGCTGTTGGCGGCATTGGTGTTGCTGAACGATGCCGCGGAACCCTGGCCGGAGTTCCCGGCGTACAGGGCGTAGGCGCTGCCGCTTGTGTTGTCGGTGCTGATGTACACGACGGATGTGGCCAGGGTGTCTCCTGTGCTGGATGCGAACAGGGCCGTGCCGCTGTTTATGTCCACGGTGAGGCCGCCGTTCATGACATCGCCGCTGTCGGAGACATATCCGGTCCCGAGCGTGCCCGTGGCCACGGGATCCCATGTTCCCGCGGCGTTCTTCAACTCGATGACGCCCGCGTTGTCGCGCAGGCCGTAGCCTCCGATTCCGGCCACGCCGCCAAAATTCATGTACCCTCCCGCGATCAACACTGTTGTTGTGGCGAAAACTGCGCCGCTGGCGTACATGCTGCCGTTGGCGTCCACGAAGAACCGGCGGTTGCCCATGGACCACAGGTCCACAAGGTCGCCGCCCGCGTTTTCACCGTACAGAAGTATGCCGGACGGGTTCATGTTCTGAAGCGCGACTGTGGCGGTTGCGCCGGAGTTGACG
>JAGUYV010000197.1 GCA_020061125.1 bacterium
GGGCCGCGCCGCGCGCGCGATTTCCGGCGCGTCCGCGCACAGCGTGAACCACCCGTTGTCCAGCCGCCTCACGCTGCGCACCTGCGCCTTGACAATGTGTTTGCGGGGTTTCGTATCCATGCCGCCGCGCTCTTTTCCGGGTCTGCCCGCAGGCCGTCGGGAACCGCACCCGCGGTCCTGCAAGGATTATAAAGAAACACCATATAAATCGCGCGGGATCGCAAAATTATTCCGCAAAACCCCCGCCCGCGCGGGCGCGCCCCACCCGCAAAATCACCTTGAGCAAAGCCCCGGACGGCATGCTCATCCCAACTCATCAAGGCCTTCCCCGTGGCGGGGTAAGATTTCCTTGGCGTGTTTGAAAAACTCATGAAAGGCTTTTGCCGCAAACCCGCGATTTGTTATAATGTGTACAAATGAGCAGTCTATCTTTTTGGAACAGCACCCGGGAACGCCTTGACGGCAAACCGCCTCTACTTGATTTTTTTGCTGGCAGCGGTTTGGCGTCGGAAGGCCTGAAAGATTTTTTTCAAACTGTTTGGGCCAACGACATCTGCCCCAAGAAAGGCGCGGTGTTTTGCGCCAACCATCCGGAACACATATTTGAGCTTGGCTCAATAACAAATATTTCGGGAAAGAGCCTACCGAAAGCATGTGTGTCCTGGGGGAGCTTCCCATGTCAGGATTTATCGCTTGCGGGCAATCTAAACGGAATTTCGAGCGATAGAAGCGGTCTGGTATGGGAATGGCTGCGCGTTATGGATGAAATGCCCGCAAGGCCTCCAATCTCCGTTGCAGAAAATGTCGTTGGCTTGATATCGGCGGCGAATGGCAAGAATTTTGTGCCATTACATCAAGCATTGGTGAATCGTGGCTACAAAGCAGGCGCCGTTGTGATTGATGCGGCTAATTGGGTTCCGCAATCAAGAAAGCGCGTGTTTATTATCGCTGTCAAGGCGGGAACGAATACGGAGCACTTGGAATCAAATACGCCGTTATGGTGTCATCCGGATTCCATTAAAAGCATCGCCGAATCCTTGGACAAATGGGTCTGGTGGAATATTCCCAAGCCTAACGGAAAACGAAAGCGCCTTGACGAGGTAATTGATCCGGCCGCACCATGTTTTGATGCAGATAAGACGGACTCGGTTATTGATCTCATTCCTCAATCACATATAGTCAAATTGCGTGACGCCGCAGCAAAAGGTCAGAACATATTCCCTGGCTATAAGAGAATACGAAACGGGAAGCAGGTTCTGGAACTTAGATTCGATGGGCTTGCAGGCTGTTTAAGAACGCCGCAGGGCGGAAGCAGCCGCCAATTTCTGATAATCAAGGAAAACGGCTCCATCAAGACGCGCCTGTTAACAGTGAAGGAAGCCGCCGCATTAATGGGAGTGCACAAAAATTACAGAATTCCAGGAACATACAATGATGGATACAAGGCCATGGGTGATGCGGTGTGTGTTCCTGTCGTTCGATATCTGGCGAAACACCTTTTGTACCCCCTATCGCAGGCTGTAATGGAGACGGTTTCCATATGAACATTGATATTGCGCTGGCTGATTTTGCAAAGGAAAACAGCTTTTCCAACAAAGGTCCCCTTTGCGTCGCGCTTGTTGTAACCAGACACGCCGCGAAGAAAGGCTTGCCGCTCGATCCTGATTCGCTGTTGACGCACAGCGAAGGGCAGGTCATCGGGATGGGTAAGTCGAGCGTGCAGGCGATACTCAAAGAGCATGGAATTGATCGAGTATTGGCGGAGGAAGGAGGCAGAACGAGCCGCGGCAGCGTACGCAACATGAAAAAATATGTGGCCTTTCTCAACGGTTTGCACAGCAAGCAGGAAATTGATCTTCTCCGGGTTGAACAATGGTGGATCCGCATGGTTTCAAAGCATTTTGCTGGGAAACCTTTCTCACTGAAATTCGATGCTTCAAAGTCATTGCGATCCGTAATCCGGGATCTGATGTTTCAAGCGGAAAAGAGACAGTCGCAATCTGGAGGATATACCATTGCGGGGACAATGTTGCAGCATCTTGTTGGGGCGAAATTGAATTTGCTGCTCAATAAACGAGTGGAACATCACGGAGCCTCGGTGGCGGACAAATCATCGAGACGCGACGGCGATTTTCTTATTGAAGATGTCGCCATTCACGTTACGACTGCACCTGGTGAAGCGCTAATCAGAAAATGCAGCGGCAATCTCAATTCAGGCCTAAAACCCATGATCATCACTTCTCAAAAGGGCGTGGCCATTGCACAGGGCCTTGCTGAAAACGCGGGCGTCGGAGACAGGATAGACATATTTGACGCCGAACAATTTCTTGCTGGGAATCTATATGAACTTGGAAAATTCAAAAGCTCTGGACGCAAGACAACAGCTAAGCACTTGATTGACGAATACAACAGCATTATTGAATCCTGTGAGACGGATCCAAGCCTTTGTATTGAGTTGTCATAATGACAGATGTATTTTCCCAAAAACAGCGCAGCATGATAATGCGCCGGGTGAAAAGCAAGGACACGGCGCCGGAGGTGTTTGTCCGATCGTTGACGCATCGCCTGGGATACCGGTTCCGGTTGCATAGAAACGACTTGCCGGGAAATCCGGATTTAGTCTTCCCTTCAAGAAAAAAAGTGATTTTTGTTCACGGATGTTTCTGGCACGGACACAACTGCAATCGAGGGCGAAGAGTGCCCAAGACAAATCAAGCATATTGGACGGAGAAGATAACAAAAAACAAAGAACGAGATAAAAACGCTCGAAGTTCGCTGAAGAAAATGGGTTGGTCGAGCATGATTATTTGGGAATGTGAATTAAAAGATACTGATAAGCTGATTCTCAAAATTGTGTCATTTGTTGAATAACCAGCGGCCCTTTGCGAAACATAATCAGCGGTCCTGATACATGATATACTTTTGTGGATTGACCATGACTGATTCACTGGAGGCGATCACCGTGGCGGGATTGCGGATTCGAAGTTTTGTTTTTTCACTGGCGTTGTTGTGCGTTGCTATTGGCGGCGCGGCGCGGGCGGAGGAGGTGTGGCGGGACACCGGGGCTTCGCCCGAGGCGCGGGCGCTGGACCTCGTGGCGCGGCTCACGCTCGACGAGAAGATCGGGCTGCTGACCTATTCGGCCCAGGCCATTCCGCGGCTCGGCATCCAGCTCTATTACCACGGCAACGAGGCGCTGCACGGCATCGTGCGGCCGGGCAAGTTCACGGTGTTCCCGCAGGCCATCGCTCTGGCCGCCACCTGGAACCCGGATCTGATCCAGGCCATGACCACGGCCGCATCGGACGAGGCGCGCGCGCGCAACAACGAGATGGGCCGCGTCATTGACCTCAAGTCCAGCGGCCTGCTCTCTTTCTGGTCGCCCACGGTGAACATGGCGCGAGACCCGCGCTGGGGCCGCACGCCCGAGACCTACGGCGAGGATCCGTTCCTCACAAGCCGCATCGGCGTGGCGTTCGTCAAAGGCCTGCAGGGCGGCGATCCGCGCTATATCAAGGTGGTGTCCACGCCCAAGCATTTCGCGGTGAACAACGAGGAGCACAACCGGGACCGCTGCGATGTGAAGGTGAGCGAGCGGGATCTGCGGGACTATTATCTGCGGCCGTACAAGGCGGCCGTGCAGGAAGCCAACGCGCAATCCATCATGGGCGCATATAACGGGCTAAACGGCGTGCCGTGCAACGCGAACCCGTGGCTGCTGAACACGGTGCTGCGCGACGAATGGGGCTTCGACGGATATGTGGTCACGGACTGCGGCGCGCTTTCCAATCTGATCTCCGCGCACCGGTTCGTGAACTCCGGCCCCGAGGCCGCCGCGGTTGCCATCAACGCGGGCGTGGACCTGGAATGCGGGGGCGCGGAGATTTTCGTAAAGCACCTTGGTAAGGCCGTTGAAATGGGCCTGGTGACCGAGGAAACGGTGACGCAGGCGGCGTACCGCGTGCTGCGCGGCCGGTTCCGGCTCGGGTTCTTCGACCCCGTGGAAATGGTTCCCTACAACAGCTTGAGCGCAGACCTTATCGGCAGCAAGGAGCACCAGGAGCTTGCGCGGCGCATCGCGCGCGAGTCCATGGTTTTGCTCAAGAACAGCCGCGCGGGTTCCGCGCCGCTGCTGCCCCTGGACGCCGGCGCCATCAAGAGCGTTGCGGTGGTGGGGCCGAACGCCGGAGAGGCGCGGTTCGGAGACTACAGCGGCACGCCCGTGCATCCGGCGGTGTCCCCGGTGGACGGGATCCGCAACAAGCTGGCGGGCCGCGCGGAAGTGAAGTTCGTGGAGTGGACGCCCCTGCCGCAACAGGACTATCAGCTCATGCCGTCCTCGGCTTTCAAAAACGGCGCGGAGCGCGGTCTCAAGGCCGAATATTTCGATAACCCCAAATTCGAGGGCGCGGCCCAGACCGTGCGCACAGACGCGGGCGTGGATGTGGACACGCAGAACAAGCCGCCGGACCCGGCCGTTCCGGGCGGGCGTTTCGCCGCTCGCTGGACAGGCAAACTGGTCCCCGCGGCCTCGGGCGAGCACAAACTGTCGCTGAACACCGACGGCCGCGTGCGCCTGCTGATAGACGGAAAAACCATCATGCAGCGCGACGCCAAGGAGCGGCCCAAATTCAGTTCGGGCAAAACCATGGATGTGTACGCCGCGCAGCAGTACCAGAACATGCGCATGGAAGCGCCGGTCACGCTCGAAGCGGGCCGCGAATACGAGATTGTTCTGGAGTATGCGCACCGGGACGGCAACGCGCTGTGCCGCCTGGAGTGGATCCCGCCCGCGGGCGATCTGGCCGCGGCGCGCGCCAACGAGATGCAGGCCGCGCGCGATAGCAACATTGTAATCGCAGTCATGGGCATCGGTCTCGAACACGAGCGCGAGGGCAAGGACCGCGACAACCTGGACCTGCCCTTCGGCCAGACCGACTATGTGAAGCAGTTGCTCGAAGCCAACCCCAACACCATAGTCGTGCTCGTGGGAGGGTCGTCCCTGGCCGTGAACTGGATTGACGAGCACGCGCCCGCGGTTCTCGAAGCCTGGTATCCGGGCGAGCAGGGCGGCAACGCCATCGCGGATGTGCTTTTTGGCGACTATAACCCTGCGGGGCGGCTCCCGCTCACCTTTTATAAATCCATGAGCGATCTGCCCGCGTTCGACGACTACGACATCACCAACAACCGCACTTACCTGTACTTCACCGGCGATCCTCTGTATCCGTTCGGCCACGGTTTGAGCTACACCGGGTTCGAGTACTCGAACCTCAAGGCCGAGAACAGGGGGGACCGGCTCGCGATCACCCTGGACATCGCCAACACGGGCGCGCGCGACGGGGACGAAGTGGCGCAGATTTACATATCGCAGAAAACCGACGGCGATCGCAAAGTCCCCATAAAGCAACTCTCCGCATTCAAGCGCGTGCATTTGAAGAAAGGCGAAAAGCGGTCCGTGTCCATGGAAGTGGATTTCGAAACCCTGAAGCTGTGGAACGAGGACTCAAAGGCCGCGGAACTCATGGCTCACAGCCTCGAAGTGCAGGCCGGCGCTTCATCCGCGGACATCCGGCTGCGGCAGACCGTCGAGCTGAAGAAGTGACGATTTGAGCCGAACCAACGCTTTGCGCACCGCCATGCCCAGCGCCGCGCGCGTTTTTCTGTCACGCGGTCTACTATTCCGGAGTGTCTGCGGGTAGGATACAGGCATGGAACCGGAGAAAGCCATTCTTGCGGGATTCCGTGCGCGCGGCCAGGAGCCGGGGGAGCCGGGCGACCCCTATGTGGAACTGTCGCGCCTGGCCGGCACCTCGGGCGCACAGGTCGCGGACATCGTGACCCAGCCCGAGCAGCGGCCCACGCCCCAGTTCTTCATCGGATCGGGCAAGGTCGCGGAAATCCACGAGCGCATCCACGAACTGGACGCGGATCTTGTGATTTTCAACCACGAGCTGACGCCGTTGCAATTTCGCAACCTCGAGCGCGAGCTGGGCGTGAAGGTCATTGACCGCACGCAGCTCATCCTGGACATCTTCGCCATGCGCGCGCAGAGCCGCGAGGGCCGCATTCAGGTGGAGCTTGCGCAACTGGCCTACCTGCTGCCGCGCATCGCGGGCAAAGGCGTGGAACTGTCGCGCCTGGGCGGCGGCATCGGCACCCGCGGCCCCGGCGAAACCAAGATCGAGAC
>JAGUYV010000398.1 GCA_020061125.1 bacterium
GCCGCCATGAACACCACCTTCCAGCAGGTCTACAACGCGGGCGTGGCCATTTTCGTGGCCGGCGGCAACGAGTCCAGCAAAACCGCCATCAACCCGACCGCGCTGTGCAACCACGCCATTGCCGTGGCCGCGGTGGACCGCGGCTCCAAGGTGGCCCCGTACTCGAACCAGGGACCAGGCCTCACCATCTCCGCCCCGGGCGGAAGCCAGGACGATGTTGACAGCGACGGCGTCCTTAGCACCATGCGCGACAACACCGTGGCCAACAACTACACCTACAAGTACTATCAGGGCACATCCATGGCCACGCCGCACGCGGCCGGAGTGGGCGCGCTCATGCTCGCGGCCAACCCCAATCTCACGCCCACGCAGATGGTCGAGATCATGGCGCAGACCGCCACGGATCTCGGAACCGCGGGCACGGACAATGTGTACGGCGCGGGCCTGCTCAACGCTTACAAGGCCGTGATTGAAGCCAAAAAGCTCAACACCACGGTCACCGAGCCGGCGGCGCCCGCGATCGCGCTGTCCACAAGCAAGATCTACCTTAACGAGAACACCTCCACAGCGGACATCATCATCACCAACACGGGCGGCGGCACGCTCACCCTCACCAGCGTGACGGACAGCGAAACCTCCGGCGGCAACTGGTTGTCAACATCCACCTCCTCGGCATCCGGCAAGATCACGCTCACCCTCACGGTGACCCGGGCCGTCCTCACCTCGGGAACTTACACGGGAACCATCAGCATCGTGTCCAATGGCGGAAACGCAACCGTGGATGTGACCATGCAGGTGAACGCGCCCACGCCCACGGCGCCCACCGGCTGCGTGGACAACACCATTTATGTGCTCGCCGTGAAAACCAGCGACTATGACACCGCGGGCCAGGCCGAAGCCGCCATCACAGCCACGGAATACGAAATGTTTGAAGTGCCAAACGGCTCGTACTACATCGTGGCCGGCACGGACTGCAACGGAGACGACTTCATCTGCGATCAGAGCACGGACCTGTGCGGCGCATACCCGCTGTTCCAGGATCCCGAGGAAGTCACCGTCACCGCGCAGCAGTTCTCCGCGGACATTAACTTCGCCATCACCACTGTTGGCGGCAGCACAGCGCGCGTATCCGGAGATTCACCCGAAGCCGTGCTTCCCAAATCGGCTTTCAAGATCCGCCGCAAGTAACACCGCACATTCCAGCAACCACACTGCCCCCGGACGCCTTTTGCGGGTCCGGGGGCATTTTTCTTGAGCGCGCCGCGCCCGGCGCATATATAATTCTCAAGACCGGCGCGCGCGGCGCGCCGCCACACTTCTCCACCCGGAGGCCCTTTGTGATGATACGCATCGGAATCGTGGGACTCGGCGAAAACGGGACCATGCACCTGCGCGGGTTCGACCGACTGGACGGCTGCGAGATCGCGGCCGTGTGCGACACCAGCGAGGAGCGCCGCGCGTTCGCGCTCAATCTGCTCGGAGGCAGGCCGCAGGCGTTTTCCTCTTACAAAACCATGTTCAAGGAGGCGGACCTGCACGCCGTGGCCGTGTGCACGCCCACTTACACGCACACGCCCATCGCCACCGCGGCCATTGACGCGGGCCTGGATGTGCTCCTCGAAAAACCCATCGCCCCGACCCTCGAGGAAACCGACAGGTTCATCCTCCACGCCATGGCCTCGGACCGCATCGTGCAGGTCGGGCTTGTGTACCGCTACAGCAACCTCTACCGCACGCTGGCGCGCCTGGCCGAAAACGGGGACTTCGGGCAGGTCATGATGGCCTGGTGCCAGGAGCACCGCGACAATTTCCCGACCCAATGGTTCTTCGAGACCAAAAAATCCGGGGGCGCGATTCTGGACAAGGACTGCCACCACTTCGACCTGTTCTCGTGGTGCTTCCGCTCGCGGCCCGTGCGCGTGGCGGCCCTGGGCGGGCAGCATGTGGTCAAGGGCAAGCGCGTGAAGATCAACTGCGGCTACGCCCCGGACCCGGAGCTGATGATTAAAAACCCGGACATCGCGGACCACGCGTGCGTGATCGTGGAATATGAAAACGGGGCGCTCGGCAACCTGAACCTGTGCATGTACGAGGCCGAGCCGATCGAGGGCCTCAAGTACGGGATCATGGGAACCAACGGCGCGCACGCGCAGACAATCCGGGACATGGTGCTGAACGCGGGCGGCGGCCCCCTGGGCGAGATCGCCGAAATCCCCGTGGACTATTTCAACGACAACCAGGGCATCGGCCACATCGGCTGCCAGGTGCAGCACGCCGAGTTCCTGGACCGGGTGCGGGACCGCAGGTTGCCGTTCGCCAACCTGCTGCTGGCGCGCGAGTCCATGGTCATCAGCATGGCCGCGGAAAGGGCCATCGTGGAGAAGCGGCCCGTGCTCATCTCCGAATTCCGCAATCCGGGCATCGAAAAGCTGCTCAAGCGCCACGCGGAGGAATTGGCCGCGCCCACGCCCGAACCCCTGCCCGCGCCCAAACCCAAAGCCGTGAAGGAGCCGTCCCCGCAGGAGGAACTCGTCAACACCCTGCTCATGCTTGTGAAAATGATCTTCAAGCCCAAGGTCAAGGGCCGCTTCAAGGAGTTCGACAAGGACCTGTTCCCGAAGCTGGCGGACAAGCTGAACAAGGACAAAAAGTTTCTGGACCTGGCCCGGGGCATGACCGCGCGCGTGGCGTTCGAGGGGCCGGACGGGGACAAGGCCATGGTCGAGTTCCGCGACGGGCATGTGGTCCCGGTTCCGTTCAAGGAAGCGCACGCCGAGGTCAAGGCCGCGTTCACCGCCGAGGGCTGGAAGGAGATGTTCGAGGGCGCGCCCGTGCAGACCCTGGTGATGCAGCGCAAGATCATTCTCTCGGGCCGCATCGCGCAACTTCGCCCCTACACCGAGGCCATGATTTATGTGACCGATGTCATAAAGAAACTGTGATCCTGGCGCCGCGCGCGCCCGCGCGGTTCCGCACCTATCTTCTTTTCCGGGTTTGCTATAAACTCAAAAAAAGCGCGTGAACTGGATCGCGGGCGGCCGGGCGCGCCCGCCGGGGAGCATCGTCATGCTGATGCGAGCGGAGAGATTTCTGATATTCGCGGTGTGCGCGGGGATGCCGGTTCTGTTCTGGCCCGCGGCCGGGCAGGACGAACAGTTTTATGTGGTCAAACAGGCGGGGCTGCTGATTGCGGTCGCGCTCATGGCGGCGCTGCGCCTGGCCGC
>JAGUYV010000143.1 GCA_020061125.1 bacterium
ATCTGCAGGTGTTCGCGGCCCTGGGCGAACCCGCGGCGCGCGGAGGCGTGATCCTGCTGCACGCGCGCCTGGTGTGCGCGGCCCCCGCAGGCGTGCGCATCACCCTGTACCACAATGGAAAGCTTCTGCAATCCGCAACCTGCGACGCGCATGGCCGCGCAGCCTTCTCTCTCCCGGGCAAAGGCGTGTTCCACGCGATCATCGGCACGGACCAGGTCGCCCAGATCAGCATTTTCGCAGGATGACAAAGAAATCTCCGCGATTTGCCAAACAGCGAAATTCCCCTATATGCCAGCCGCACGCTCCGTCCTGTGACGATTGCCGCTGTGACCTCAATCACATAGAAATCTGAAACTTTTTGTAACATAATTCTTGAAAGGCTCGTTTCTTTAAAGAAACAAGGCTTTTCCCCCGAGTCCGCCGCGGAACACCGCCCCGAACGGAGACGCAACCGCAAGCATGAAAAAAGACGGCGAGCAAAAACCTTCCCCCGGAGCGCCAGCGCAGGCCCCCGCGATGGCTTGCCTGTTTCTCGCGGACGGACTGTGCCGCAACGCAGCCATGGCCCATGTGGGCCAGGCCTGCCCCTATGCCCCCGATCACACCGCGCGCTGCTCCCGCTACAAGCCCCAGGCCCAGGCGCGCCGCGGCGCGGGCCAGGCCGAGAAGCCAACCCGCCTTCCAACACTGGACAAAATGCTCGGCAGCAACAAGGAAATTCAAAAAGAACAGGATTGACGCGCATTGCCGCAGATGCCGGAATGCGGTTTCGCGCCACGGAAAAACCCGGCGGTGTTGTCCGCCGGGTTTCGAATATGGTTAACTCGAAATGAATGAGCCTGAATGACGCGCGGGGATCAGTTCAGATACTCTTTGAGCATGCGGCTTTTGCCCACGCGGCGCAGTTTGCGCAGGGCGCGGTCCTCGATCTGGCGGATGCGCTCGGGCGAAAGGCTGAAGATGCGGCCCACTTCGCGCAGGCTCAACGGCTCCTGTCCGGCCAGCCCGAAGCGCATGATGAGCACCTTGCGCTCCTTTTCGCTCAACACATTGAGGGTGTCAATGATGTCGTCGTGCATCTGGTCCTTGATGCTGACCTCGACCGGGCTGTCGCTGGCGCGGTCCTCGATGACCTCGATGTAGTGGTTGGCGTCGGACTCATCGCCGATGGGCGCGTCCAGGGACACGGTGCCGGGGATGAGGCTCAAAAGCTGCTGTACCATGGCGGGGGCCATTTTCACGGCTTCGGCCAGCTCGTTGAGCATCGGCTCGCGGCCCAGTTCCTTCTCCAGCGCCTGCGAGGCGTTGATGAGGTTCTTGAGGTGCGAGGTGAAGTTCGACGGCTTGCGCACGGTGTCGCCGTACTTGAGGATGGAATCCTCGATGGCCTGGCGGATCCACCAGGTGGCGTAGGTGCTGAAGCGGAACCCGCGATCCGGGTCGAATTTTTCGGCCGCGGTAATAAGGCCGAGGGTTCCTTCCTGGACCAGGTCCTCGAATTCGAGGCCGCGTCCCAGGTTGTTCTTGGCGATGCTCACGACCAGTGGCAGGTTCTGCTCCACGAAGTCGTTGCGCTCCATGAGCGGATCGGATTCCGAGTACAGTTCGCGGTCCATGGGTTTGTGGCCCGCGTACTGGCGGTTGTATCCGCGCTGGAAGCTGTCGCCTTTTTTGTAGGCTTTCATTATACTACCTCCTGTGCCAGTCCGGTTCCTGTCCGGTAAGGGCGTTTCGGGACGTCCCCTCCGGGGGTTTCCGCACTGGCTGAAATTCCCCCAAAGCTGATTCTTTTCATATCCCGACCGCATTGTAACATATTTCACAAACGCCTGTCAAGCCCCGTTACATATTTCACAAACACGATCACATTCCACGAAAAATCCTTTGTTTTGACACATTTTTGATCTTTTTCGTGTTGCCCAATAGAATATATTGTTGTTTTTGTCGAAAAAATTTTATATTTTTTTGATTTTGCCTGTGCCCGCTCTCCCGTTTTCGTCCTCTATTATGTGACTTGGCCGATTGTGCTGCGCCATCTTTTCCGCCGCCCGGGAAACGGCTGGCGCCAATAATCAAATAGCAAATTTCATGACCTATCCTGCCCTTCCCTGCTCGAAATCAAATTTATTTTTGAAGCCTTGAAACATTCTGGTGGCAGCTTATGTTAATATTGTCAGATTTGTTTGAGGAGATCCCCGTGCCCGACAGCAAGGATGCCAACAACTACAACTCCGGCCATGTGGTGCTTGTGGCGGACCAGGACCGGAACGACAACCGGGTTTTGTGCCGGTTCCTTGAAAAACAGGGCTATGGCACAGTTCCGGTTTTCGAGTTTCAAACCCTGCAAAAACTGTTGTCGGATTTCACACCCGACCTGATTGTTCTGGATGCGCTGTTCGAGCGGTCCCAGGAGATTGTTGACATCACGCGCAGCCGGGACCGCACGGCGCGCATTCCCATCATCATGATCCGCAACAAGCATCGCGCAGGCTCCTTCACCATGCCATACGCGAACTGATTCATTGCACAACGCATAGGCGCGGCAATTCCGGCCCCTCCGGGCCGGCCGCTGCATGTGTGTGCCGGGAAAACGCCCCGAAAGGCTCAACCCACGATGTTGAACCGCGAGTTGGTGGTGTTCTGCACGATATCGAGAATTTGCTTGATGCCGCTGTTCACGATGCGCTGGGCGTCGGCGCTGGCGCCGCCCAGTCCCGCCGAACCCGGCGAAACGCCCGGCGCATGGGCCATGTGCTGAAATGAGGACGCCGTGGCGCCATCGCCTCGGCCGTTGTTGGTCTGTGCGTAGGCAACCTGCGTCAATGCCTGAAATGCATCTCCCTGAAGCCCCGTAAGTCCTATCGCCATTGCAAAGATCCCTCCGTGAATCACCCTGGGCAAAACGCAACGCATTAGTAGGAATATTTTCTTGCCTGTATTATAACAATCGCCAATAGCGACAGAGCTTGACACTATAAAAATAGATCGGAATGGCAACGCGCGGGGCTGGGCGCGGTGTCATGGCTTGTCTTTGCCGCCACCATCGTCCGGACCGCCGCCGGGTTTGTCCGGTCCGCCCCTGGGCCTGTTTCGCGGGGGCAGATTGTTTCGCGGGGGCCTTCGTTTTTTGCCGCCCGGCGGCTTGCCGCGCCTGTCCTGATCCGGCTTTGGGGGCGCGCCGCTTTGTTTGGGCTTGTCTGATTGCTGCTCGCCCGGAGCGGTGTTGCGCGGGGGCCGCCTGCGGCGGGGTTTTTTACGCGGGGGCGCATCCTGCTTTTCGCGTGCGGGCGCATCCGCGGGCCGTGCCGCGGGTTTTGCCGGGGGAGACGACACGGGCTTTTCCGGCGCCATGGCCTTGGCCGCGGGGCGAGAAGAATCCGCGGGTTTTGCGGGCTTTTTGCTGAACAGTGAAAGCGGTTTTTCCTCGCCGCCGGGTTTCTTTTTGGCTGCGGTTTTCTTCATGGGCGACACACACAGGATAAGCGCGCCGGCCGCGGGCAGGAACAGAACGGCCGCGGCTGGAGTCTCGCCACCGGCCAGGAACACGAAAGCCACCGCCGCGCCCGCCAGCGCAGCGAGCAGGGCCAGGCGCGTATGCGTGAATCGCCGGAACAGGGATTCGGCGCGGGAATTCGGGAAGAACACGAACATGACCGTGCAGACGCCGGTGGCGAACAGGAGCATGCTCCACACGCCGCCCGCGCGGAACGAGGCCAGGTTGGCGGCGGCGCGCCAGAACAGCAGGCGCGCGAATTCGTGCAGGCCGCCCGATTGTTTGAG
>JAGUYV010000302.1 GCA_020061125.1 bacterium
AAGCAGGACCGCCCGGCCGCGGACGCGCACTTCCGCCTGCGCGGCGCATTTACCGCCGTGAACCGCATCATGCTCGCCCTGCTCGACGCCAAAAGCGGCGGCGAAAACCCGGGCCAGGGCGGCGCCATGCAGCAGCTTATGGACCAGTTGCAGAGCCTCGCCGATTCCCAGGAAAGCATCAACCAGCAGACCCGGCAGCTCATGCAGGGGGGGCTGCCCATCCCGCAGATGGGCGCGGGCATGCAGGCTCTTGCCGCGCAGCAGCGCCTTCTGCGCCAGGGCGTGAGCAAGCTCATGGAATCCGCGGAAAGCATGAGCGGCATGGGCGGCCGCCTGCGCGAGATCGAGGAGCAAATGGAGGAGATCGAGCGCCAGCTCATGGACGCCAAAGCCGACCCCGGCGTGCTGCGCCGCCAGGCCGATGTGCTGCGCCGCCTCAAGGACGCTTCCCTGTCCCTGCGCAGGGAAACCCGCGAAGACCGCCGCAAAGCCGAGACCGCGGGCCGCTACGCCCCGGCCGCGCCCCCGGCCCTGGAAATCAAAAAGGGCGCCGAACTGCCCGAGCACATCCGCATGCAGATTCAGAAGCTCAAGCAGGAAAACAGAATCCCCGGCTTCGAAAACGCCATAGACGCCTACTACCGCGACCTGCTAAAAGTCAAATGAAGGCAGGAAGAGTATTTCCAATTTCAGATAAATTTCAGATTTGTAATCTCTGCATAACCGAGGTCAGCTTGCCCCAAAACATGTCTATAGTTCCATTTCCACTTGGCCCTTGTGGATTCCAGCTAAATACATGCTGGAATGACGCTCATCTGTCTTGTTTTGTTTTTCGCTCTAAATGTGTCAACCATTTGTTCATGAAATTAGGCAATACATAAATTGTGTCAATATTATTTGATTCATCTGCATAGTCCAATTTTATAGCCTTGCGTTTCATCATTATGTTTGCAAGCGTAATATATCCAACGGATTGATAACTGCCCCCATAAACAACTTCAAAGTGCGTGATCTTGGATATCCTAATCAAAACAGCGGGTTTTGGTGTCATTCTAGAAATTTGCAAAATCGCGTTATCCGTTAAGTAAAGAAGAGAATAATACTGATCGCTGCCTTTATCAATAATAATGATGCCGCCTTTGTTGTCTTTGTCATAAAGCAACTGTCGCTCTATCAATTCGTCAGTAAGTGCGTGATTATTTGGTGCGTTTTTTACCAATAGATATATTGCCAATAAATCTGCATCAGGGCACGCTTGTATGATTTCTTTTGTCCAATAATGACCATTCTTACGAAATCTAATTATTGGGTTGTTTGAATATGTTATTTGCCGATAGATTATCAATAATAGTATTCCAACGGCCGCAAATGAAATCATGAACATGAAAATATTTTTTATTGTTATTGACAATGCAATACACATCAATGATAGAAGAACAAATGCCAATGAAATATTATTTTTAGCATCATTGACTCTGGCCAAGAAATGCGCTTTTTTCATCGATATTCGAATCTTCCATGACCCGGCTGGTCATTATTAGCTTTGATGAAAGGCATTGCATTGAGCGGTTACTTGAGTTCGATTTTCATGTCTACGAGCAGGTTCATGTTCATGCTTACGGATTCGTCTTCGAGGGTCGAGGACATGGCGCCGCTCATTTCTTGCTCCAGGGTACCTTCGGCGCCCACGAACACGCCTTCCTTGTGCGCAAAATAGAGCGTGCCGCTGAAGTCGAGCAGCATGCGGTCGAAGCGCATGGACACGACTTCGTCTTCTCCGCCGAAGCCCGGCAGTTCGATGGCGCTTAACTGTTTGGTGAAGTCTTCGCTGACCGAGACCGCGATGGCGGCGCAGTCCAGGCCCTTGACGGTTTCATAGCCCTGGAGGGTGAAGTTGTAGGTGAACTCGATGGTTTTCTTGTCCGCCAGGGGCAGGGGGAGGGAGGCTTTGTGCTCCCATGTTGCGCCCGGGGCCACGGCCTGGGCGGGCAGCTTGAACAGGGCCTGCTTGAGGATGTCTGCCGGGCGCAGGTCCGTGGGAAAGAACATGCCCATCAGCTCGTCCGGGTCTTCGCCGGCATCCGGGAATTCGGCCTGGAGCACGCCGCCGTCGCTGGCCATTTTGAGGGTCAGGGGCTCGTCGAACATGGCCTGGATGACCTGTGGCATGTCCTGTTCTTCGTCCGTGGAGTCCACAACCATGTCAGGCCCGGCGTTCATGCGGAAGCGGTTCACGAAAATCTCGATGGCGGCGGCGCCGTCCTTGTCCACGCCGGTGACATTGAGTTCGAGTTCCGAGTACAGGGACAGGTCAATGGGGAGGTCGAAGGTTTCCTCGTCCATGATTTCGGGCGCGTGCATGGACATTTCGCCTGTGCCGCTGATGTCCACGGCGTAGTGGTACACATCGCCGGTGTTGAACTTGAGGCGGAGCAGGCCCTTGTCCTGGGCGCAGGCGGCGCGGGCGGCGAGCAGCAGCAGGCAGGCCGCGAGCAAGAGTTTTCTGGGCATTGAGCGAGCGCTCCTTATTTCAGCATGACGATGTCGCCGGGCTGGATCTTGAGTCCGAACAGGTCTTTGGCTCTGGCCTGCGAGTAGCTTTCCTTGACATCCACGATCTCGATGGTGGCGATGCGGTCCTGGATGCGGTCCACGGTTTTGCCGGTGATGGGGTCCACGAGCAGGTCGCCGACGCGGTATACGGTGAGCACATCGCCCTCGCGGATGCCGTCAATGCTGGTGAGGTTGACATAGACCCAGTCGCTGACGACCTTGAGCACATAGCCTTCGAGGGGGAATGCGCCGCGCACGGCGGCGTCCACCTGGGAGAGCATTTTGCGGACCGCGCGCCCGGCCAGGCCCTCGGTGGAGCGGATGTCGGACGCGGCGATGAATTTCTCGGCGTCGTCCGCGGATTTGAGGGTGAAGGTGCGCTCGTTCATGTTGGCCTTGAGCAGGTCGTACACCACCCACTTGCTCTTGCGCGCGTCGAGCACATGCAGCTCGATTTCCATGTCGAAGTTCATTTCGAGGTAACCGGCGCCGCCGATGCCGTGCTTTTTCACATGCGGCTCGTAGCGCACGATGCGGCCTGAAACCAGGCCGTCCACGCCCTCGACCTTGAGGGAGTCCGTGACGCCGCTGGCGCGCACGGCCGCGGGCGTGAGCCGGTTTTCCTGCAAAACTTCCATGGTTTCCTGTTCGCTCAAGAACACGAAGCGGCGGTCTTTTTTGAAGAGTTCGCGCAGCATGTCCGTGAAGATTTCATCGAGGGCCAGAGCCTGGTATCCGCTGGCGTTTTCGAAGGTCAACATGGCGATGCGGTACGGTTCGCCGACCTGCTCGGGGGAGCGGGCCACGAAGGTTTCGCGCTCGGCGGGCGTGATTTCCGCGCCTTTGCCCTCGGGCGCGGCCGGAGGCTCCTTGCCCGTGATTTCCGCGATCATGCCCTGGTAACCGCTGGGTCCGTAATAGGGGAGCAGGAGCGTGACCTTGACCGTTGCGCCCTCCTGGGTTTCGTTGAACACGCGCGCGGTGCCGATGTAGCGGTCCACCACGGCGCGCTTGTCCGGGTTGCGGGTGACGAACTGGCCCACGGTCATGGAGTCCATGTCAACATATTGTTTCTGCACGAGGATGAGCATGTTGTTGCGCGCGTCGTCCACGGCGCGGCGGCGCGCGGTTTCATAGCTTTCGCCCGAGGCCAGGGCCGCCTGGCCCATGGCCACGACGATGCCGGTCTGGTCGTCAATGTAAGCATTCGAGGCCAGGGCCGCGGAAGAAAGGGCCAGCGCGGCGCACAGGGCCGCCAGTATCATGCGAATTTTTGTCATGGCAACAGCCGCTCCTTGTTGCAGTCATTCCCGTTCACAAACATGAATTGTCCGAGGCGCGCCGAACTTACATGCTGTTCTGTATTATGAAGGAAGCGCGCGCGGTTTGGCAATGCGGGGCGTCACGCGCGGCCCACAGCCAGGCCGATACGCTCGAAGCCGCGCAGCCACCCGTCCCGCGCGTTGTAGTACATGTGCGCCTGGGTTTCGGACACCTGGCGCACATCCAGGGCGTACACCAGGGCGCGTTTCCACCCGTGGTCCTCGGGCCGCAGCACGGGGTCCGTATCCTTGTCCCAGTTCACGCCGTCGCGCGAGGTGACAACCATGATCGCGGATCGCGAATGGCCCTTGCGGTCCCGGTAGATGCCGTTGTTGAACCCGTAGATCACGCCGCGGCCGGGGTCCGGGATCACCTTGATGGCGCCCGCGCCCATGTTGCGGTGAGGATCGCCGGGCGAGGGGCTGATGCACGGCTCGGGATCGGGCGTGAACGGGCCGCCGAACTCCGCGGCGCGCGCCACGCCGATGTGCAGCGGCTCGAAAAACAGGCAGTCGGGCAGCAGCACCACATTGGCGCTGTAGTACATGAGAAACTCGCCGCCCCACGGAATCACGCACGGGCAACTGCAGGTGCGCACGAATCTCCCGTGCCACTCCAGCGACGGTTTGAGCACGATGCGCTCTTTGCTCCATTTGCGCAGGTCCGGCGAGCGGCGCAGGGCGATGGCCGAGCGGAACGGGGAATAGATTTTTTCATAGAACAGGAAGTATTCGTCCTGGTGTTTGCGCACGAACGGGCGGATTGCGCCGTTGACCGCCACACTGCGGCGCGTCCACGCCACACCGTCCTCGGATGTATAGTGATGCACCCGCGGGATGGAGTTGGCGAACAGATGCCACAACCCGTCCGGGGTTTCTTCGGGCAGCAGGAAGGTTGGGTCCGCGATGAGCCAGTCCGGCCATTGGGCCGTGATCAGCGGATTCGCGGGATGATCCGTCCAGTGCAGGCGATCGAATTCCATGACAAAACACCTCCGAAGAAATTCAGCCGCGGGCGCAGACGATCTGATCCGCGGCCCCGGTGTTTGGCGGCACGGATGCGCC
>JAGUYV010000260.1 GCA_020061125.1 bacterium
CGCGGCCGCGCAGCCGCGCGATGTACGCGTGCAGGCCCGGAGCGGCGTGCGCGCTCATGGCGAACGGGGCCGGATCTTCGGTCAGGTACGCCTCATAGAAGCGCTCCATGTGCGCGGCCAGGGCGTCGCCCGTGTCCACCGAGATTCGGGCCGCGGCCTCGTCCAGAACCACGGCGGGAAGGCCTTCGGAATACTGCGGGCACATGCCCTCGATGAAGGCGCGCTTTGGCAACTGCGGCCATACCGGGATGACGGGCAGATGTTCGAGAATCAAGTCGAGAGCCGCGTCCGCGGCGTCGTGCGGGAAGCTGCCGATGGCCGTGGCGCGGCATTGAGCCGGGAAGTCCATGTCACAAATCTCCTGGCGCGTGTGCGTCTGCGCGCCGCTTTATATTCATGATCTATTTTATAGCAGAGGATACACGCCCGGCAATGAACCGGCGGTTGAATGCGCGCATGCGCGGGTTGGGTTGTACGCCACGCTCTCAATTATTTATTGAGTGAAGGACAGCCCGTATCCCACCCTGCCCGCTCACGCCACATACACCACGCGCAGGGCTTCCTCCACGGAGGTGATGCCCTGGATGATTTTCTTGATGGCGTCCTGCTGCAGGGTCTGCATCCCGGTTTTGATGGCGATTTCGCGCAGTTTCACGGCGCTGGTTTTGCGCACGATGAGGTCTTTCATCTGGTCGTCCACCATCATCAGCTCGAAGATGCCGATGCGGCCGCGGTAGCCGCGGTATTCGCAGAATTCGCAGCCCGAGGGTTTGTAGAAAGTGAGGCCCGCGCCCTCTTCGGGGGTGAGGCTCAAGGAGCGCAATTCGTCGTCCGTGGGCTTGTACGGCTCCTTGCACTCGGGGCAGAGCACGCGCGTGAGGCGCTGTGCCAGCACGCCGATCAGGGACGAGGCCACGAGGAACGGCTCGATGCCCATGTCAATGAGGCGCGTGGCGGCCGATGGCGCGTCGTTGGTGTGCAGGGTGGAGAACACGAGGTGGCCGGTAAGCGCGGCCTGGATGGCGATTTCCGCGGTCTCCTTGTCGCGCGTTTCACCCACCATGATGATGTCCGGGTCGTTACGCAGGAACGAGCGCAGGGTGCTGGCGAACATGACCCCGGCCTGGGGGTTGACCTGCACCTGGTTGATGCCCTCGAGCTGGTATTCCACGGGGTCCTCGACGGTGAGGATGTGGGTGCCCACGCTGTTGAGCTGGTTGAGAACCGAGTACAGGCTGGTGGACTTGCCCGAGCCTGTGGGGCCTGTGACCAGGACCATGCCCACGGGGCTGTGGATGAGATCCTCGAACACGCGCTGCACATCCGTGCTGAAACCGAGGCGGTTGATGCCCACGAGCACGCTGCTCTTGTCCAGGATGCGCATGACGACCTTTTCGCCATGCTGGGTCGGATAGGTGGAAACGCGGAAGTCGAACTCCTTGCCGGCCACCAGCAGGTTAATGCGCCCGTCCTGGGGCTTGCGGCGCTCGGCGATGTTGAGTTCAGCCAGAACCTTGATGCGCGAAATGAGCGCGGGCTGCACTTTTTTGGGCGGAGTCATGATTTCGCCCATGACGCCGTCCACGCGGTAGCGCACGCGCACCTTGTCCTTCATGGGTTCGATGTGAATGTCCGACGCGCGGGCCTCGATGGCCTGCACGATGATGGCGTTCACCAGTTTGACGATGGGCGTGTCCTCGGTGAGCTGCTTGACATTCATGTGGGCGATGTCGTCGTCGCCGTCCTCGTCCACGGTTTCCACGGAGTTGGGGTCCACGCCCAGCTTGCGCAGGCTGTCCAGAGCCTTGGCCGTGCTTTCGTCCACGCCGTAGTTGGCGTGCACTGCGGCCAGCACCTGCTCCTCCTGCACCAGCACCGGGCTTACGGACAGCCCGGTGACGAGCTTGACCTCGTCAATGGCGAACACATTGAGCGGGTTGGCCATGGCCAGGACGATCTTGGTGCGGTCCTTGGAAATGGGGATGACCTTGTGGCGCTGGGCCACATGAGGGGGGAGCGACTTTGCGATGACGGGCACGATCTTGATGCGTTTGAGGTCCACGAAAGGAACGCCCATCTGCTGCGCCAGCATTTTGAGCACATCGGTCTCGGTGCAGAAACCGAGGTTGATGAGGATTTTGCCGAGCAGTTCGGGCGAGCGCTGCTGCACATCCAGGGCTTCCTGGAGCTGGGCTTCGGTGATGAGGCCGCTGCCAAGAAGCAGTTCGCCGATGCGTCTTCGCTTGCCCGCGGGGGCCTTTTGAGCGGGTTTTGCCATGGTTGCGGATCCCTCTTTGCCCGGCTCTGGGCCGGTGCGGTTCGTGTTATGGGAGTGCGCGGATCACTCCGAATCGAAGAGCACGCGCATGGCTTCCTCGATGCTGGTCTGGCCTGTGAGCACCTTGCGGATGCCGTCCTGCTGAAGCGTGTACATGCCAAGCTCCAGGGCTTTTCTGCGGATTTCCGGGGCCGAGGCTTCCTGGGTGATCAGCATGCGCATTTCATCGTCAATTTCAAGCAGCTCGAACACGCCCAGACGGCCCATGTAGCCGGTGTTGCGGCAGAACTCGCAGCCCTTGCCCCGGTAGAGCTTGGTTCCCGGGGGAATGCCCAGGCGCTCCAGGGACTCGGGCGGCGGCACATAGTCGTCCTTGCACTCGGGGCAGATTTTGCGCACCAGGCGCTGGGCCAGCACGCAGATGACCGAGGACGAAACCAGGAACGGCTCGACGCCCATGTGGAACAGGCGCGTGATGGTGCTGGCGGTGTCGTTGGCGTGGATGGTGGCGAGCACCAGGTGGCCGGTGAGGGACGCCTGCACCGCCGTGGTGGAGGTTTCCTTGTCGCGCAGCTCGCCCACCATGATGATGTCCGGGTCCTGGCGCAGCATGCTCTTGAGCGCGGCGGCGAATGTCATGCCCGCGCGCTGGTTCACCTGGCCCTGGGACACGCCCGGAAGCTGGTATTCGATGGGGTCCTCGATGCTGATGATGTTGCGGTCTATCTGGTTGAGTTCGTTGAGCACGGCGTAGAGCGTCGTGGTTTTGCCGCTGCCCGTGGGGCCTGTGGCGAAGATGATGCCGTAGGGCTTGGTGATGAGGTTCTTGAATTTGTGCATGTCGTCGGACTCGAAGCCCAGGCGCTCGATGCCGATGAGCACGCTGCTCTTGTCCAGGATGCGCATGGTGATTTTCTCGCCCCAGACCGTGGGGAGGGTGGCCACGCGCAGGTCAATCTCGCGGCCCTCCACGCGCAGCGGGATGCGGCCGTCCTGGGGCACGCGGCGCTCGGCGATGTCCAGCTTGGCCAGGAGCTTGAAGCGCGAGGTGAGCGCGGCGTGCAGCTTGCGCGGGAATTTCATTTCCTCGTGCAGCACGCCGTCAATGCGGAACCGGATGCGCAGCGTGGATTTGCCCGGCTCCACATGGATGTCGCTGGCGCCGTCCTTCACGGCCTGCATGATGATCGAGTTGGACAGCTTGACGATAGGCGCCTCGTCCGCAGCCGCGGCCAGTTCGCTCGTGGACAGGTTCTCCTCGTCCTCGATAGCCTTCATTTCCCTGTCTTCCTCGACATGCATGTCGTCGAGGATGTCGGACGCGGAATCGAGCTGCGTGTACCCGGCGTTGATCATCTGCACGATATCGGACTCGGCCGCGAGCACGGACGAGATTTCGCTGTTCGTGAGCATCTTGATGTCGTCTATGGCGAAGATGTTCAGCGGGTTGGCCATGGCGAGCACGATTTTGCGCTCTTTTTCATCACGGTTGATGACCACAACCTTGTATTTCTCGGAGATGTGGCGGGGGATGGTCTTGACGATTTTGGGGTCCACCTCGGCCTCGGACAGATCCATGAAGGACACGCCGATCTGCTCGCTCTCGACCTTGAGAATGTCCTTTTCCGCCACATACCCGTGCTCGATGAGGTAGGTGTCGAGGTCGCCGTTGCCCTGCACGGAAATGTTCTGCATGGCCTCGCCGAGCTGTGCGGGCGTGATGAGCGCTTTCTTGACCAGAAGCTGGCCCAGTTTTTTCGGGTTGGTAAACATGGCGTGTTGGCGGATGTCCTCTTTCGGAAGAATGGACGCTTTGGTTATTCGCCCCTGATGAAGCGCTCGCCCGCGGCGCGCATGGCCTCGATGGGCGCGTCACGACCGGTCCAGATGCGAAACGCTTCCGCGGCCTGGTGCAGCAGCATGCCGTAGCCGTTCGAAGCGCGTGCGCCCGCGCGGCGCGCGGCCTGCAGCAGGGGCGTCTCCCAGGGATTGTACACGATGTCCACGATGTTGTGCCGCGGTTCAATCAATTCTGGCGGCATGGGAAGCGGATCCCCGGCTTTCATTCCCAGGCTTGTCGTATTCACTATTATCTTAACACGGCGCGCGACGGCGCAAAAGGCGTCTTGCGCCTGCGGCGCGGGCGTGACCGGGCATTCGGGCGAGGAGAACGCCGCAGCCAGGGCTTCGGCCTTTTCGCGCGTGCGGTTTGCGATGTGC